>JACCUO010000099.1 GCA_013811765.1 Thermoleophilaceae bacterium
GTGCTCGAGTACGACGACGTGATGAACCAGCAGCGCGAGATCGTCTACGAGTACCGCGACCGGATCCTCGAGGGCGATGACATGTCCGACACCGCACGCGAGCAGCTCTCAAACGTGGCCGAGCGGATCGCGACGGAGTACCTGGAGGACGACTTTCCAGAGAACTGGGACCTACAGGGGCTCTACACCCAGCTCGAGCAGATGTACCCGATCGGGATCGACCTCGAGGAGCTCGACATCGAGCGGGTCAACCGGGAGACCCTGATCCAGGAGCTGCGCGAGGACATCATCGAGGCCTACGGGGACCGCGAGGAGGAGCTCGGCAGCGAGCTGATGCGCGCGCTCGAGCGCTTCATCCTGCTCCAGATCATCGACGAACGCTGGCGTGAGCACCTCGCCAACATGGACTACCTGCGCGAGGGCATCCACCTCCGCGGATTCGCGCAGATCGATCCGCTCGTTGCCTACAAGAACGACGGATTCGAGATGTTCACCGAGCTGATGAACTCGATCTGGGACGAGTTCGCCCGCTTCATCTACGTCGTCGAGGTCGAGACCGACGATCAGAACGGTGCCGGCAGCCCCGCCCAGCGTGGCTGGGGGGCGAGCTCGAACACCAGCTCGACGGCTGCATTCTCCTATACCGGAGGCACGGCGGCCGACCAGCCGAGCGCCCTCGCCGCGGCGCGCTCCGGCGGAGTGCCGGAGGAGATCCAGGGCGCCGCCGACTACGCCTACGACGAGGTCGAGGCTCCCGTGCATGTGGAGACCAGGGTCGTCGACGACAAGGAGCGGGTCGGGCGCAACGACCCCTGCTGGTGTGGCTCCGGCAAGAAATTCAAGAAGTGCCACGGCGCGTGACCAGCCGGCGGGCTCGCGCCCCCCGGTCGGTGAGGACTCCACCCGTTGACTGACTCCTCCGACCTCCGCGAGCAGCTCACCCTGCTTGCGGACTCCCTTTGACCCGCAAGAGCTAGAGCGCCGCCTTTCTTCGCTCGAGCAGGAGATGGGCGCGGAGGGGTTTTGGGATGATCAGGAGCGCGCCGCCGAGGTCTCCTCCGAGCACGCCAGGGTGCAACGGCGGCTCGAGGGATTTCGCGCCCTCGAGGCCGACCTCGCTGATCTCGAGGAGCTCGAGCAGCTGGCGGCGGAGGACGACTCGATCGCCGCGGAGCTCGAGGAGCAGCGGACCTCCATCGAGGCCCGTTTCGCGGAGCTCGAGGAGGCGCGGCTTTTTGCGGGGACCTACGACGGCGGCGATGCCGTGGTGACCGTGAACGCGGGCGCAGGGGGCACCGACTCGCAGGACTGGGCCGAGATGCTGCTCCGCACCGAGATGCGCTGGGCCGAACGGCGGGGGATGAAGGTCGAGCTGAAAGAGGCCTCCGCCGGCGAGGAGGCCGGCATCAAGTCCGCCACCTTCCTGGCGAGAGGAGAGAACGCCTACGGGCTGTTCTCCGCGGAGAAGGGAGTGCACCGGCTGGTACGGATCTCGCCATTCGACTCCGCCTCACGCCGCCACACGGCGTTCGCCGGCGTGGAGGTGGCACCGTTCGTGGCGAAGGACGTGGACATCGAGATCGAGCCCGACGACCTCCAGGTCGACACCTACCGCGCGTCGGGCGCGGGGGGCCAGCACGTGAACAAGACCGACTCGGCGGTGCGCATCACCCACCGCCCGACCGGCACGGTGGTGCAGTGCCAGAACGAGCGCTCTCAGGGGGCCAACAAGGCCACCGCGATGGCCATGCTCACCTCCAAGCTGATCGAGCTCGAGGAGCAGCGCCGGCGTGAGGAGATCGCCAAGGAGAAGGGTGAGGCCCAGGACGTGGGCTGGGGCTCGCAGATCCGCTCCTACGTCCTGCATCCGTACACGATGGTCAAGGACCACCGCACGAACGTGGAGGTGGGAAACGTCCAGGGGGTGCTCGACGGCGACCTCGACGAGTTCGTGCGGGCGGAGCTGCTGCGCCGCACGGCGGCGTGAGGCCCCCGGCCCGCCCCCCTACAGTTACCGGGATGGCCGACGAGCGCCCCGCCCCCACGACGCCCCCCGGGCGCCCGGGCAAGCCCCCCGGCTGGCGGGTCGATCCGGCCCCAGACGGGCGCGGCGCCCCGGAGCAGAAGCCGCCGATGATCCCGTTCAGCCTGCGGCGCTTCCTCGCCATCATCAGCCTCCTGTTTCTCCTCAACTACCTGTTCGTGGCCTTGGTGGCCCCGCCCGAGAAGCGCGAGCGGATCCCCTACACGCCCACGTTCATCGACCAGGTGCGCAAGGGCAACGTGAAGGAGATCTCCTCCCGTGGCGAGACGCTGCAGGGGGACTTCCGCAAGAAGGTGAAG
>JACCUO010000130.1 GCA_013811765.1 Thermoleophilaceae bacterium
CCGCTTGCGTGCGCCCGCCGGTCAGCTCGAACGCCACGCTGAGGCCACGCCCGGTGAGGCTGCGCAGGGCGCCCTGCAACAGGTCGCGGTTGGCTTCCGCCTTCTTCTTGGAGAAGGCCGCCTGCTCGGGAAAGCTCACCGTCAGGCGATCCCCGTCAAGGGCCGCCGGAACCGCGTCGGAGAAAAGCGCTGCCACCATCGCGTTCTGCTCGGCCACGGTGTCCGCGACCGCGCTCCAGAGCCCCTTGACCCGGTCCAGGTCGAGGGCATCAGGATTCGCGATCGCGGGCTCCTCCGCCAAGGCCACGGCGGCCGCCGCGAACCCGGCGGCGCCGACCTGCCCTGCCGGGGGAGACTCGGCCACAACGGCCGGCGCCCGCGGGGCACCGGCGCCGGCGGCATACCTCGACCCTTGGTCGGAGTGCTCCACCAGGGCCTGGGCGGGCTCAGCGCGGGCTTCGACTAGCCCTTCCGGCTCCTCCGCGCCCTTGGGGCGTGGAGGGCTCCCCTCCACCGGCGAGACCTGGACCGGCGCCTCGGGGGCGCTGCCATCGGCCAGGCGCGCCTCGAGCTGGTCGATCCGGAACATGAGCGCCTGGAGGGACTGGTCGGCCTGGGGCTGGGTGGCCTTCAGCAGCGCCACCTCGAGCTGGAGGTGGGGCTCGGACCCATCCTTGACCGCGGCTATCGCGGAGGCCAGCAGCTCGATCGCGCGGAGGATCTCTCCTTGGGAAAGTCGTTCGGCCTGGGCCGCCAGGCGGTCTGTGTGCTCGGCCGTGACGGCAAAGGAGTCGGGCACCTCGCCGAGGGTCTGCACGACGAACAGGTGGCGAAGATGGGCGGCGAGATCGCGCATGAACTGGGTTTCGTCGCGACCCGACTCCGATAGCCGCTGGACGGCAAGGAGCGCTCCCTTCGGGTCCTTCTGCACGAGCATCTCGGTGGTGTCGAGGATCAGCTCGGCGTCCGCCACGCCGAGGTTCTCGAGCACGTCCTCCAGCCGGATCTCGCTCCCGCCATAGGTCACGAGCTGCTCGAGGGTGCCGAGCGCATCGCGGAAGCTGCCGCCGGCCTTGCGGGCGATCAGCCCGAGGGCGGCATCGGGAACCGCGATCCCCTCCTCGGCCGCCACCCGCGACAGGACGCCGGCTATCTGCTTGAGCGAGGGGCGCTGGAAGTCGAAGCGGTGGCAGCGGTCGATGATCGTGGCCGGCACCTTGTGCGCCTCGGTCGTGGCGAGCACGAACACCACGTGGGCGGGCGGCTCCTCGAGCGTCTTCAGAAAGGCGTTCCATGCCGCGGTCGTGAGCATGTGGGCCTCGTCGAGGATGTAGACGCGCCGCGATCCGCCCATCGGGGCAAGCGCCACGTTCTCGCGCAGCTCGCGGATGTCATCCACCGAGTTGTGCGACGCCGCATCCATCTCCACCACGTCGAGCGATGTGCCGGTCATGATCGCCCGGCAGGCAGGATCCTCGGGCGAGAAGTCCACGCGCGGGCCGCCGCCGGCGTTCAGCCCGCAGGCCAGCAGCTTCGCCATGCTCGTCTTCCCAGTCCCGCGTGAGCCCACGAACAGGTAGGCGTGATGGACCTTCTCCAGCTCGATCGCGTTGCGAAGCGTGCGGACCACGCTCTCCTGGCCGACCACCTCGTCGAAGGTCTTGGGACGGTGGCGGCGGTAGAGGGAGAGCATGGGGACAGCCATCGTAACCACGGCGCGGACGGCCGCGATCGGTCCTGCGACCGGAGCCCTCGATGCCGGTGGTGGCCTACGACGTTGACCTATGAAGTTATGGACCGTGCACCCGTCGTCGAAACGGCCCTTCGGGCGTGCCCGCCACTCTTTGGCTCCGGCCAGGCTGATCCGCGGCGCATGAGCGGGTCCGCTTAAGGCTGCTTCCTTCCGGATCTGACCTGGTTCGCAGTCGCCCACCGCGCGGGACCCGGCCATCAACGCCTCCAACCGGCGTACTGACCCCGAAGACCTCGCCCCTCGGACGGGAATTCGGCCCCGCTAGAGCGGATTGCGGGTACAGGGCACCGCTATCTCCCCGCCTAGCACGGTCCGCCG
>JACCUO010000154.1 GCA_013811765.1 Thermoleophilaceae bacterium
GCGCTTGATCCAGCCCACGGCGTAGACACCGCGGAGCGGCTCGCCTTCGGGCGTGCGAACCCGGCCCTGGTCGTTCGGGAGCACGAAATGGCGCTCGTCAAAGGGCACGTCGGGCAGCGGCACCGCCCGGTAGCCGACCGACCGCAGGACGAGCCCGCAGTCGATCGTCTCCATGTCCTCTTGCAGGGCCCGCGCCTTCAGCGAGCCGTCTTCAGCGCGCACGATCTCGTTGCGGCGGATGTCGATCGCCTCGACCCTTTCCGTCCCGCGGATCTCGGCGGGGGAGCGCAGGAAGCGAAGGTCGATCCGCCGCCGGGCGCCCCGCCGCGCGGGCCTGGCGGCGAACTCCCGCAGCAGCTCCAAGTTCGTGCGTGCAGTGAAGCTGCCCTTCTCCTCGAGCCACTGGCGTGACACCGCGTCGAGCTCCAGGTCCTCCGGGTCCACCCGGATCTCGACGCCCTCGAGGTGGCCTAGCTCGCGCAGCTCGGCACTGGTGAACGCCGCCTGGGCGGGACCGCGCCGACCGAGGACGATCACCTCCTCGATGCGGCTCGCGCGCAGGGCCTCGAGGGCGTGGTCGGCAACGTCCGTGCACTCGAGAGCACCGGCGCTCAGCGTGAGGATGCGCGCGACGTCCGCCGCCACGTTGCCGTTGCCGATCACGACGGCCCGCTGCGCCGACAGGTCGAACTCGAGCTCGCGGTAGTCGGGGTGGCCGTTGTACCAGCCCACGAACTCCGTGGCGGCCCGGCTCCCCGGCAGGTCCTCGCCGGGGATGCCGAGTGACTTGTCGGTCTGGGCGCCGGTGGCGTAGACCACGGCGGTGTAGTGGCCCATGAGCTCGGAATGTGAGACGTCTACGCCGACCTCAACGTTGCCGAGAAAGCGGCATCCACGTCGGAGCGTCTGGCGGTCGAATGTGTCCTCCAGGCGCTTTATCTCTTGGTGGTCTGGCGCCACACCGCCGCGCAGCAGGCCCCATGGGGTGGGGAGCCGTTCGAACAGGTCGATTTCCGCGTCGCCGCTCCCCCGTAGCAGGCAGGCAGCGGCGAACGCGCCGGCGGGACCGGCACCGACGATCGCCACTCGCGGCCGCGCGCGGGCCATCAAGGGGTGGTGCGCTCGGCGGTGCTCTGCTCGGCGAAGAACTCCGCGTTCAGCCCCAGCGCGTACTCGTACTTCTCTGGCAGCTCGAAGTCGGCGAAGATCACGTCGATGGGGCAGGCCTCCACGCACGCGTCGCAGTCGATGCAGACCTCTGGGTCGATGTAGAGCTGCTCAGCGGTCTCGAAGTCGGGCGCCCCGGGCTTCGGATGTATGCAGTCGACCGGGCAGACCTCGATGCAGGAGTCGTCTTTGATGCAGCTGCCCGCGATGACGTATGTCATGCCGCGACAGGCTACCCGTGTGACCGCCTAGGGTTGGGACAGATGCGAGCAGAACACCGATTGCAGGGCCTGTGGAAGCCTCTCGTGCCCGCCCTTCTGGCAGTACTGACGGTGCTGGTGGGCCTGCCGGTCATCGGCTGCGGAGATGAGGGGAAGGAGCGCCGGCGGTCGACGGTCTCCGCGGTGATCGGGTTGGACTTCACGCCGAACGCGGTTCACGCCCCCATCTACACGGCCGTGCGGAAGCGTTTGGACGAAAAGCACGGGGTCTCGCTGCGAATTCGCCCCCCGGGGTCATCGCCCGACTCGCTCAAGCTCCTGAGTTCGGGGCGTGCCGACGTGGCGGTGCTCGACATCCACGATCTGGGTCTCGCCCGCGAGCGGGGGGCGGACGTCGTCGGCGTGGGGGCACTGGTGCAACGTCCCCTCGCGGCGATCATCGCCCAGCCTGACATTCGCCGTCCCCGCGACCTCGAGGGTCGCCGGGTCGGCGTCTCCGGCCTTCCCTCGGACCCGGCGGTGCTGCGCGCGGTCGTCGAGGGGGATGGTGGTCGATACCGCGAGGTCCGACAGACGACGATCGGCTTTGCCGCAGTGCCGAATCTGATCGAGAAGAAGATCGATGCCGTGCCGGCCTTCTGGAACGCCGAGGGGGTGACGCTGCGGCAGCGCGGTGTGCGTACGCGAGAGTTCCGGGTCGATGACTTCGGTGCGCCCCCCTATCCCGAGGTGGTGCTCTTCACGACGCGCCGGACGCTCGAGAGGCGTCGCGGGATGGTCCAGGGCATCTTGCGGGCGCTGCGGGACGGGACCGAGTCCGTGCTCGCCGACCCCGAGCCGGCGATCAGGGAGATCGTCAGAGCCGGCGGAGGAGATGAGAGGCTGGTCCGTGCCCAGCTGAAGGCGGTGGCCCCGGCGTTTCGGCCCCCGCTCAGCCTGAACCGTCGAGCGCTGGAGCGGTGGGCGGACTTCGACGAAAGGTTCGGGATCCTCCGCCGCCGTCCCGACGTCGGGCGGGCGTTCGAGTTCGACCTGATCGACTGAGGCGAGCTGGGCGACCAGCTGGCGCATGTACCTAAGACCGCGTCGAGCGAAGCTGCGAGACGGTCCTGCGCAGCCGCTGAAGCTCATGGGCGCGGGCCCTTGCCGCACGCCGTCCCTCACGGCTGCCCAGGCGCGCCACCCGGCGATCTGACCCGCGCTATTCTCAACGATGAACCTCGCGGCCGGCGGGGTTTTCCTTTGTCCCGACAGCAACGATTGTGCAGGAGCCATGGCTCGCGGAGACGTCCGAATCGC
>JACCUO010000159.1 GCA_013811765.1 Thermoleophilaceae bacterium
ACGAGAAGTAGAACGATGAACACGATCATCTCCACGAGGGCGAAAACCCCGATCGCCTCGAGCTGCACCGCGATCGGGTACAGGAACACCACCTCGATGTCGAACAGGATGAAGAGCATCGCCACCAAGTAGAAGCTCACCCCGAAGCGGAAGCTCCTGCGGACCTCGGAGGGCAGGCCGGACTCATATGGCTCGGACTTCGTCTTGCTCGGGCGCCGGGGGCCGAGCACCGAGTTGAGCGTGACGAAGGCCACGCCGACGCCCACGCCCAAGACGAGGAACACCAGAGCTGGGAGGTAGCTCTTCAGCACGCAGCCGCATGTATAACGCACCCCTACGCGCCCCGCCTACTTCGTCGTGCAGATTGGACCCTCTTGACCTCCTTCCACATCGTCCTGGGCATCGCCGTGCTGGTCACGAACGGAGCCGCCGGAGGCTGGGGCGCGGTGGCCTGGCTGCGGGACACCCCATCGGTGTGGTTTTGGTACCTGCTGCGGGTGGCCCAGGCCGCGGTTGCGGTGCAGGTCGTGGGAGGCCTCATGCTTCTCGCGCGGGGGGAAACCTCGCCCGACGGTCTGCACATCGCCTACGGCCTGGTCCCGCTCGTGGTCACGCTTTTCAGCGAGGGCCTGCGCCTGGGCGCTGCACAGCGCGAGCTCGAGCACGTCGAGGACGTGGACTCGCTCGGCCGGGCCGAGCAGCTCGCGGTCGCGCGGCGCGTGGCACTGGCGGAGATGGGCGTGATGACCGTCGGTGCCCTGCTGATCCTCACCCTCGCCCTGCGTGCATACCAGACGGGCGGGGCCTGAGGACAGGGATGCCGCCCGTCTGGTGGGTACCCCTCGACCCATGGGTGAGAGTGCGTAAACTCACTAAGTGAGGGGCGGGGTGGAGGCCCGGGGACGCCTTGTTGCCGTTATGAACGAGATGGGATCAATGGCCTCGAAGACGTTCGCAGAAAGGGATCTGTCGATTGTTGCCGACCTCCGGTTCCTTCGTGACGCCCGCGAATGGGCCGCGAGCGTGGCGGGCGACTTCGGCCTCAACGGCGAGCACTGCTTCCAGATCAAGCTCGCCATGAGCGAGGCCGTGGCCAATGCGATCCAGCACGGGTCGCGGGCCCCCGAGGACCCCGTCCACATCTCGGCTCGCGAGCGCGGGGGCGCTCTGGTCTTCGAGGTTCGCGACACGGGGGTTTTCCGCCAGCGCAACGGGCCCGCCGAAGAGATGGCCGAGCGTGGCAGGGGGCTTGGGCTCGTGGCCCTCGTGATGGACGAGGTCGAGCTGGAACCGGGCGAAAACGGGAGCCTCCTGCGCTTCACCAAGCGCCTCGAGGCGGACGCACCACGCTCGTAGGAAGGTTTGCCCCGGCGCCGGCTCTGTATCGCCGCCGATGTGGACGCCCGCGTCATTTGTCCTGCCGGACATCCCGGCCGCCGCCGGGGCAACGCCTCCCTTCGCCGGCCGGCCTGGCATTCCTCTCGATGCCTACCGCACCTCCAGCTTTCCGACCATCCCGAGGTCCTCGTGATCGGCGACGGTGCAGACCAACTCGTAGTCACCCGGAGTCAAACTCGCGCTCACCGCGCGCTCCTGGCCCGGAGGGAAGCTGCGGATCGAGGCCAGGTCGCGGTCCTCCTTGCGCACGTTGAGATTGTGTGCCAGCTTGCCGCGGTTGCGCATCACGATGCGCAACCGGGCGCCCGCGCCCGCTTCCTTGACCACCACGCGACCGGGGTCGAAGCGATACTCCTCCGCTCGGATCTCCACGGCCTTGGACGGGGGGACCGTCACGGAGCGCGCCGGCCGATCGTCCGGCGCGTCGGAGCAGCCGGCCGACAGGATGCTCGCGCCCGCGAAGAGAAGGACAGAGGCCGCTCGCACCGCGGCGGATAATATGCGCGGGCGTGGCCGCCCTCCATCGCTCCCGGCTCGCTCGTGCCGCCCTCGGCGCAGTTCTTCCCCTGGTCCTTGGGCTGACGGCCTGCGGCGGAGAGATCGACGTGGAGAAGGCCGACAGGAGCGGCGCCGAGCTCTTCTACGAGCGCTGCTCGGGTTGCCACTCCCTGAAGTCGGCAAACTCGTACGGCTCGAAGGCGGTCGGGGAGCTCGAAGGCGGCGAGCGCACAAACGGCCCGGACTTCAATCTGAAGAAGGAGTCCCGTGACGACGTGCTCTTCGCCGTTCGCAACGGCGGGTTCTCCGGCGCGATCATGCCGGCCAACATCGTGGTGGGCAAGGAGGCGGAGCAGGTGGCCGACTTCCTCGACCGGTATTCCGGCAAAGAGGCAAGCCAGGGCTCGGGCCAGTAGCCGCTGGCCCACGCGTGCTCGATCTCAAGGCCCTCCGACAGGACCCGGACGCCGCTCGCGCGGCGGTGGCTCGGCGCGGTCAGGCGGCCGCTGAGGCACTCGACCGCGTTCTGAGCCTCGACGCGCGCCGCCGGGAGCTCCTGCC
>JACCUO010000165.1 GCA_013811765.1 Thermoleophilaceae bacterium
CTCGAAGCGAAAGCCGCCCGGGTTGTTCATCCAGGCGTTCACGGTGATCACCGTCAGCGATCCGGTGATGCCCGCCACCACGACCGGCACGCCGGAGAGCAGGTGCATACGCGGCGAGAGGCGGTCCCAGCCGTAGAGGTAGATCGCGATGAAGATCGCCTCGAGGAAGAACGAGAAGCCCTCGAGCGTGAACCCCAGGCCGAAGACATCGGCGAAGGTGGCCATGAAGTTCGGCCACAGCACCCCGAGCTCGAAGCTCAGGATCGTGCCCGTCACGACCCCGACGGCGAACAGCGCGGCCATCACCTTCGACCAGCGCTTGGCGAGCGTGCGGTAGATCGGGTCACCCGTGCGCAGGTGAAGCCACTCGACGAACATCACGAGCGCGGGGAACGCGATGCCGAAGCACACGATCGGGATGTGCACGGCAAACGACATCGCCTGCATCTGGCGCGCCTCGAGCAGGTAGTCCTGATACACAGGATCGAGGGCCGCGGCGAGCAGTTCGTAGGGCATGGCGCTCCCGCTTAACCTACTCCGAAAGCCGCGACCGGGGCCGGATGACCGACCAAGCTTGCTTGGAGCTCCCGCGACCAGGGATACTTCTCTTGCCGGCTATGCGAGATGGGGCGGGATGAACGAAAGGTCCAAGAGCGGAGCAGAGCCCGAAACCGGGCTACGTCGCCTCGTCCACGACGTGAGTGAGCTTGCGCTCGGTGATCGCACGAGCTTCAGCCAAGGCCGCCTCACGGTCTCACGGTCGCTGGCTTCTGAGCTCCCGAGCGATCCCGCGCTCGCCGAGATCCGCCTCGCCTGCGTCTCCCCCGGGGAGTCGGCGCGGATCGTGGGAGCGCTCGACGCCGTTCAGCCGTGCACGAAGGGGCCGGGCGGTGGTGGCGTCTTCCCGGGGTTCGTGGGCCCGGCGCTGCCGGTCGGACGGGGTGAGACCCACATCCTGCGCGGCGCGGCGGTGCTCGCCGCGGGCTACCTGCCCCGCGCTCAGGAGGCGGTAATCGACATGTCCGGCCCGGTGGCGCCCCTTTCGCCTCTTGCCGGCACGCACAACCTCGTACTCGAGTTCGAGCGCGCACCCGACGCTCCCTGGGAGGACGTGGAGGCCGCGGTGCGCCGCGCGGTTCTGCGCGTGGCCGTCCACATGGCCGACGCCGCGCTCGAGTCCGAGCCGGACGCCGTCGAGGAGCTTCCCGACGCAGCCGGGCCGGCGCCGGACGGGCGTGCCCGCGTGGGAGTGGTCACCAATCTCCAGACGCAGGGGAAGTTCAAGGACGTCTACGTCTACGGACGCAGCCTGTCCACGGGGCTTCCGACCGTGATCTCGCCAAACGAGCTCGATGACGGCGCACTCGTGAGCGGGCAGTACGGCCATCCCGCGCTGAAGAACCCGACCTTCCTGCACCAGACCCACCCGGTCGTGGCCGCCGTGCGCGCCTGCGACGAGCTGTGGCTCACGGCACTCGTGCTGTGCCCCGAGCCCGTCGAGCAGGGGGCGAAGGAGCTGATCTCGGCACACGCGGCGCGGCTCTGCGCTTCGCTTGGCCTCGACGCGGCGATAGTCACGAAGGAGGGCGGCGGCAACGCCGACGCCGACGTGTCACTCAAGATGGACCGCCTCGAGGATGAGGGCGTGACCGCGGTGGGGATCTTTGCCGAAATGGCGGGACGCGATGGCACCGGTCCATCGCTGGTCGTTCCCCCCAGCCGCGCCACCGCGATGGTGAGCGTCGGGAACTACGACGAGCGCCTCTCCCTGCCCGAGTGCGAGCGAGCGCTCGGTCGAGAGCAGGTCGCGCTGCTCGACGACTGCCCCGCGACCGACGCGCTCGAGCTACCCGCCGCCGCGATCTACTGCGCGCTCAACCCCCTCGGCTGGGGCAGGCTCACCTGCTCGGAGGCGGCCGCATGAAGATCGTCCACTACGTCAACCAGTTCTTTGCGGGCATCGGCGGCGAGGAGGCGGCCGGCAGCGGCCCGGAGCTGCGCGAGGGGGCCGTCGGCCCAGGGAAGCGACTGGCGGCTCTGCTGGGGGACGAGCACGAGATCGTCGCCACCGCTCTCTGCGGCGACGACCACGCGTCGGGGCACCCCGAGTTCGCAGCCGCGCTCATCGAGCAGGCACGCGAGGCGGGAGCCGAGCTGCTCGTGGCGGGTCCGGCATTCGGGAGCGGGCGATACGGCCTCGCCTGCGCCCGGCTCGTTGCCACAGCTGCCGAAGCGGGGCTTCCGGCGCTCGCCGCGATGCATCCCGACAACCCGGGGCTGGCCGAGGCGGCCGGGGCGCCGGTGGTCGAAAGCGGCGCGACGGCCCGTGAGATGCGCCCCTCACTCGAGCGCCTGGCCACGGCAACGCGCAAGCTCGCCGCAGGCGAGGAGCTGACCGCGGAGGACGGGCGTGTCGGCCCGGTCGCGCGCATCAACCGAATGGCGGACCAAAACGCAGCCGAGCGGGCCGTGGCCCTCGTGCTCCGGCGCCTCGGCGGCGATCGCGAGGCCACCGAGATCCCGCTGCCCACCTTCGATCAGGTCACCCCCGCTGCGCCCCTCTCCGACCCCGCCGAGGCGCTGGTGGCGCTGCTGACCGAGGGCGGCTTCGTGCCCGCGGGCAACCCCGACCGGCTCGAGTCCGCGCGCGCAAGCAAGTGGATACGGCACTCGCTCGAGGGCCGCGACTCGGTCGAGGAGGGCGAGTTCGAGTCCGTGCACGGCGGCTTCTCGACCCAGTGGGCAAACGCCGACCCCAACCGCATCCTCCCGCTCGACGTGGCGCGCGAGCTCGAGCGCGAGGGGGCGATCGGCGGCCTCCACGCCGAGTACTTCGCCACGACCGGAAACGGCACCACCG
>JACCUO010000168.1 GCA_013811765.1 Thermoleophilaceae bacterium
GTTCGAGCAGCTCCGAGCAGTGCTCGAAGTACGTGTCGAAGTACTGCCAGCCGACCGCCTCGATCATCTCGATCGAGACTAGCTTGCTGTAGGTGCCCTCGAGGTCGCGGTAGTCCTTCAGCAGCACCGTCACAAGACCCTCCAGCCCGGCCTCCCGCACGCGCTCGGTGGCGAGGTCGTGCTGTTCCTGGGAGATCGTGGTGGTGGTCACCCGGCAGCCGTAGCGCGAGGCCGCGTGGACTGCCATCGCACCCCAGCCGGAGCCGATCTCCAGCAGGTGGTCGTCGGGACCGAGCCGCAGCTGCCGGCAGATCCGCTCGAGCTTGGCGAGCTGGGCCTGCTCGAGCGTCAGGTCGGGAGACTCGAACAGGGCGCAGGAGTACATCATCGTCGGGTCGAGGAAGAGCGAGAAGAGGGGGTTGCCCAGGTCGTAGTGGGCCGAGATGTTCGCGCGGCTGCCCGCGCGGTCGTTGTGGGGGACCATGTCCGCGAGCTGCTGTCCCGCGCGCAGCAGCGGGTGCCAGCGCCGCCGGGCACGGTCGAGTCCGTGCATGTTGCGGGCCCCCAGCCGGATCAGGCCGACCAGGTCATCGGTTTCCCACAGGCCGTCCATGTAGGACTCGGCGAGCCCCGTGCTGCCGCGCAGCATCTGCCTCCACACCTCGGGCGAGTGCACGGTGACCTCGGCGTGGAGCGCACCGTCCGGCGGGCCGAACACGTGGCGGCGGCCGTTTTCGGTGACCACGAGGCGCTCGCCCGTGATCCGCGCGAACAGGCGGAACATAATGCGGCGTGCGAGCTCGTTCTTCATCGCCCGGGGTGCGGGTGGTAGGGCGCGCCCTTGAGCTTCAGGCGCAGGGCGTTCCAGTAGATGAGCGCCACGACGCGCAGCGACGCCGCGGGGAACTGCACAAGCATTCGCGACAGGCGTGAGCGCGAGAGCTCGTGGCGCTCAAGGGACAGCGTGGCGTCGAAGACGTGGCGACCGTCGCCGTCGCGCTCGTCGATATGCACGAGCAGACGGCCGTCCGGCTCGGTCACCCGCCAGTCGTAGCGGTTGTCCATCCCGATGAACGGTGAGACGTGGAAGGCCTTCTCCATCGTGTCGCGCATGACCGTCTCGCCCTGCCGCCTCAGGACGTAGGCGTGGCTCTCGCCCCAGGGGGTGTTGGTGACTTGCGCCACCACGGCCTCGACCCGCTCGCCGTCCGGCTGAAAGCAGTAGTAGAAGGACACCGGGTTGAAGCTGTGCCCGAAGGTGCGCAGGGTGGTCAAGAGGCGGATCGGGCCCTCGGGCCGCGCACCCGTTCGCTCGTGCACGAGCTCGCGCACGCAGTCGGCCAGCGGCCGTGCGGGATCGCCGAAGTGGTCCTCGCGCCGGAAGCGGGCGAGCGCGGGGCCCCGCGCCGAGAAGAGCGGGTGGCGGTCGAAGACCCCCGGCAGCTCGTCGAGGTCGAGCAGCACCATCGAGTGGCGGTAGGTGAAGGCGTGCTCGACCGGCGTGTGCCTGCGGTGGCGCACCGAACCTTCGTACAAGGCGGAGGCGGTCATACCCCCACCGCTTGCCTCGCCGCCGAGCTACCCACCCGCTGGATGGCGTTCAGCGCGCTGACCACGCCATCCTCATGAAAGCCCCAGCGCCAGTAGGCGCCGCAGAAGTGCGTGCGATCCATCCCTGAGATCTCGCCGTGGCGGGCCTGCGCGGCCATGCCCTCGGGCGTGAAGACAGGATGGGCGTAGGGGATCGTGCGGATGATCTTGCCCGGGTCGATCGCCTCCGTGCGGTTGAGCGTGACGAGGAGGTTGGTGGGAGAGTGAAGCGACTGGAGGTTGTTCATCCAGTAGGTGAGCTGCGTGCAGGTGGGCGGCTCGGGGGCGAGGTGATAGTTCCAGCTCGCCCACGCCGCGCGCCGGCGCGGCAGCATCCGCTCGTCGGTGTGGAGCACCGCCTCGTTGGGCTGGTAGGACACCGCTCCGAGCAGCTCGCGCTCGAGGTCTGAGGGGTCGGTGAGCATCGCGAGCGCCTGATCGGAGTGGGCGGCGATCACGACCTCGTCAAAGCGCTCGGTCTCGCATCCGTCCGCCTGCACGTCCACGCCCTCCGCGTCCCGGGTCACCGCCCGTACGGGCGCCGACGTCCGGATCCGGTCGGC
>JACCUO010000236.1 GCA_013811765.1 Thermoleophilaceae bacterium
GGACCGTGGCGAGACGCTCGCCCGCCGCGCCCGTCCGCCGTCCGCCGCGTCCGTCCCCGCGCCCGGCCCCATGCTTCACTTCCTGAAGTATTGCGCTAGACTTGGGCGCAGTGGCTGCCATGAGCACTCGCCTGACCGAGGAGACCTGTCCCGTCTGCGCGACCGCGGACATCATCTGCGGGAAGTGGACGATCCTCGTGATCCGGGACCTCGCCGCGAAACGCACCCGCTTCTGCGAGCTCGAGCGCTCGCTGGCCGGGATCTCACCACGGACGCTCTCGCTGCGTCTGCGTGGCCTCGAGGAGGAGGGCATCGTCGCGCGTCACACCTTCCCCGAGGTGCCCCCGCGGGTGGAGTACTCCCTCACGGCGAAGGGGCGCGCGCTGCTGCCGCTGATCGAGGACATGCGCTCCTACGGGCGCGAGTGGCTGGGCGCCTGTCGCGACGCCACGCGCGCCGCGGCCTAGTAGCAAGAACCTTCCCCGGCAGCAGGCGCCGCGCAGGAGCCTGACCCGACGCGGCGAAATCGCGCCTATGCGCAACCGCGACCTCCACGACGCGCTCCGCAACTTCGCGCTCGAGGCGGCCGCGCTCCTGCGCGATGACCAGAGCGCGGGAGCCGAACTCGAGTACGACCTCGACGAGGGCAGCGGCCGGCACGGGCCCACCCTCTACCACTACCGGCCGCTCACCGGCCGGTTCATCGCCGTCCGCTGGCCGCGCTTGCGCGCGCTGCCCTCGTGCGGGCCCGCCGCCGAGGCCCTGGGCGCCGGGGCGGCCGCCTACCTGCGCGTGAACGGACTACGCGGGGCGGAGTCCGAGCCCGCCCTGCAGGCGATGCTCGAGCGCCTGTACGAGGACTCCACGGACCTCTCCTTCCCTGAAGAGCGCTTCGAGCGCGTGTACGCGGAGGTGGAGCGGACGCTGTTCGAGAAGAGCCAGCCCGCCACGGTGCTCGTCCCCATGTACGGCCTGGAGCTGGTTCCCGAGCGGGTGAATCTCGGCGACGGCATGGCGCTTTGCCGGGGTGAGCTCACCGACGCGCCGGACGAGGCGGTGTGGGGAGATCCGGCGGGCGGGTCCGCCGAGAGCGAGCCCGGCGAGCCCAACGCGCTGCTCACGCTCACGCGCGACGTGACGCCCGACGATCCCATGCCGGTCGGGCAGGCGCGCGAGCGCTTTCGCCGCTTGCTCACAGGCCTTCGGCTCTGGAAGCCGGGTGGGATCGCCCTCGCCGCGGTGGCGTGGCGGCGCACCGGGGACGGACGCTGGCAGCCGTTCGAGATCGAGCCGACCGGGGCCGCGCGCGGCGAGCCCTGGATCCTCGTCGAGGGTGAGGAGGAGGAGTTGCGCGAGTTCCTCGAGGCGATCGATGGCCCCCCGTGCCAGGGCTCGATCGCCTGGGCGCTGTCTCGGCTGGAGATGGGACTTGGCCGCAGGCTTGAGGCCGAGGCGCTGTCCGACTACCTGCTCGGCCTGCGGGCGCTGCTCGACCCGGGGGCCGACGGCAGCCGCTCCGGCCTGGGCCTGCGCGTCGCGGTCCTCTGCGCCGAGGAGGACGAGCGCAAGCGCACCCAACGTCGGGTGCAGCTCGCGATGGCGCTCGAGCGCTTCGTGATGGGGGATGGGGCCGACGACGACTACTTCGACGCCGTCGGCTCGGACTCTCCGCACACCCTGGTGGACGAACTGGAGCGCCACTTGCGCGCCCTACTGCGAGACCTCATGTGCGGCTACCTGCAGCCGGACCTCCGGGCGCTGGCCGACGATCTGCTGCTGGACCAGCCCGAGCCCTTCGAGGTGCGCGCCCGATCGCTGCGCGACGGACCCGCCACCGTGGCGGCGCGCCCGGCGGAGTGGGATCCCGAGCCGCAGGACATGCTGGGCGAGATCGAGGCGCTGGAGGATGAGGCCGGCGAGGTCGAGGTGCACCATGGGGCGGAGCCCGCGATGCACCAGGGCGACCCCGCGATGCGGCGGGGCGAGCCCGCGATGCGTCGATCCGAGTCCGTGTTGGGCCGGTCCGAGCCCGACTGGGACGACCCCGAGAGCTACTCCGCCCCGGTCTGAGCACGGGGTGGCTCACCGCTTCACATGACCTGTTGTTCCCAACAGGACTACTGGGCCGTTTCCGAACAACAGGTCCGTCTCGGGCCGATCTTGGCCTCTGGCGACCTCCGGATCCCCCGCTCTCAGGCAAATAGGTAGGCGTTCATCGCCGCCAACCCGGCGAGGTCGTGAACGTCTCCGGGCAGCTCGGGCACCGCGATCATCGGGCGCCTGCCGAGCTCGTTCCGCAACAGGCCGATGTTGCGCGCGTCGCGGTCGGCCAGGCGCACCTCGTCTCCGAGGTTTTGGGCCACCTTGCCTCCCAGCTCGTGGCCGAGCAGCCCCGCAAGCTCTGACTCGAGCTTGGACGTGGGCCTTGCGGTGACCTGCTCCCGCACCCGGTTGACCACCACCCCTCCGAAAGGGAGGTCCAGGTCACGGAGCTTGTGGTTGAAATAGGCGGCCTCGGAAATCGACGCGGCACGGGGTGAGGTCACGAGCAGGAACGTCGTGCGGCTGTCGCCCAGCAGGTCCTCCACGCGCCGGGCCCGCTCGCGGAAGCCCTCGGACATTTCCCCGAAAGCGTTGAAAAAGCTCGCGAGGTCTTGCAGCAGGTCCACACCGGTGGCGCGCTTCATCACCGAGAACAGCACTGCCGTGCCCTTTCCGAGCAGCCCGAGCCCCGCGCGGGATCCCGCCCGGAAGAACTGGAGCGAGCGCGAGTCGATGAAGCGCGAGAGCCGCGCGGGCGCCTCGAGGAAGTCGAGCGCGTTGCGGGTGGGGGGCGTGTCGAGCACGAGCAGGTCGTAGCGGCCGTCCTGGTGGAGCTCGTGGAGCTTCTCCATCGCCATGTAGTCCTGCGATCCGGCCACGGCCCTCGAGAGCTCGCGGTAGATCGGGTTGGACAGCACGGCGTCACGAGTCTCGGCATCGGGCGCGTGCGCGTCCACGAGGTCGTCGAATGTGCGCTCGGCGTCAAGCGTCATGGCCCAGAGCTCACCGCCTCCGCCAAGGCCGGCGGCCTCGAGGCGGCGGGCGTCCACCTGTCGCTCCTCGTTGCCGAGCTCCGGCAGGCCGA
This sequence comes from Thermoleophilaceae bacterium, assembly GCA_013811765.1. Taxonomy (GTDB): domain Bacteria; phylum Actinomycetota; class Thermoleophilia; order Solirubrobacterales; family Thermoleophilaceae; genus JAAYBF01. The sequence continues at coordinate 3,128 of JACCUO010000236.1, forward strand.
GCGAGTCGGCCAGCCGCCGCGCGGGGTCGATGGTGAGTACGGCCACCCTCTTGCCGCGCTGGGCCATGCCCGCGGCGATCGCGGCCGAGGTTGTGGTCTTGCCCACCCCGCCCGCGCCGGCGCAGATCACCACCTCCTTGCGTCTGATCAGTTTCTCGACACTCACAGCTTCCGCCCGAGCTCGTGGGAGAGCGCCTCGAGGTCATCCCGCTCGAGCTCCCGCCGCAGCACGAAGGGGAGGGTGGCCACCCGAGCCTCGGTGCCACGCCTCAGGCGCGCGAGCTGGGAGCGCTGAGAGCGGGCGCGGATCCTGGCGGCGAGTGCCGCGGCGAGGGCCTCCCGCGCCTGCGCAGACCCCGCGTCGCGCACGGATTCGATGGCCTTCGCCTCCTTGGCACTGAAGCGTTCGGGTAGCACTCCGTTCACGAGGACCCCGGATAGCTGCAGACCCAGCTCCTCGCGCAGCCTGCCCTCGAGGTCGATGGTCTCGTTCACCGGCATCTCTTCGAGCAGGGCCACCGCCACGATTGCGGTGCGGGAGGGGTCCCTGATGAACGAGTCGATCGCCGATGCGTGCCTGCTGATCGGCCCCACCTTCGCGATGTCCGCGTAGGTGCGCGGGGCTCGGAGCAGGGCCAGCCCGTTGCCGGTCGCGGGGGCATCGACGATCGTGAGGTCGTAGGGCGCGGCGCCGGCAGTGAGGCGCTCCAGCTGGGCCAGCTCCCAGACCTTTCCGATCGTCACGACCTCCGTGAGCCCTGGCGCCGCCGCGGTCAGGTACTGGAAGATGCGGCTGCCGCTCAGCAGCGCGCTGAGAGCCCCCGAACGCAGCTGGCGACGCACCCACTCCTCCTTGGCGTCCTCCGGGTTTATCGAGAGGGCGTGCAGTCCCGGCGCCACCAGGGTCTCGCGAAAGCCCGCCGCCGGCCGGCCGAAGGCCTGGGTGATGCGCTCCTGCTCGGCCACCTCGCAGATCACCGTCCGCTTTCCCATCCGTGCGGCCGCGAGCCCGAGCGCGGCGGAGATCGTGGTCTTGCCCACGCCGCCCTTGCCGGTGACGACGACCAGTCGTCTGTCGAGCACACCCTTCACCACCCGGAGGGTAGGCGGCGGACGGATTCCCACCCGGGCCTCCGTCAGGCGGCGGA
>JACCUO010000125.1 GCA_013811765.1 Thermoleophilaceae bacterium
CCCTCGCGGGCGTCACCGTAGGCCTCGAGCACCTCGCGTGTGATCTGCGGCCAGGCAAAGCGCCGGGCGCGCTCGCGCGCCGCCTCCGACATCCGTGAGCGCCTGGCAGGGTCGAGCGCGAGCGCGCGCAGCGACTCCCCGAGCGCCGTAGGGTCGGCGGCCGGCACGAGCAGGCCGTCCGCCTCGTGGCGGACCACGTCACGGTAGCCCGCGATGTCGGAGGCCACGACAGGGGTCCCGGACGCGAAGGCCTCGGTCAAGACCATGCCGAAGCTCTCGCCGCCAAGCGAAGGGGCGCACAGCAGGTCGGCCTCGCCCAGCAACCGCCACTTCTCCTCCTCGCTCACCCGCCCGGCCACCTGAACGCCCTCCGTGTCGAACAGCAGCGGCTCGACCTCCCCGCGGGTGGCCCCGGCCACCACCAGGGTGGCGCTCACGCCGGCCGTGCGCAGCGCCTCGAAGGCGCGCAGCAGCACGGGGAGGCCCTTGCGCGCCTCGGCGCGGCCCACGAAGAGAATCTTCAGGGCCTCGTGTGCGCCGCCCTCCGCGGGCCGGGCGGCCGAGAGGTCCACCCCGTTGGGGACGATCCGGTAGCGGCCCCCGTAGAAGCGCTCCGCCGTCCACTTTGCCGCCTGCGAGACAGCGATGCGCACGTGAAGCTTGTTGTAGAGCCGGCGCGCGCCGCCGTTTGCAACCGCGTGGTTGATCACCGCGTTGGTCGAGTAGCAGTGAAAGGTGCCGACGAGCGGGACGCGGGCTGCCTCGGTGGCAAACCAGCTGACCGCCGCCGCGTTGGGCTCGTGAACGTGGACCACGTCGTATCCTCCGCCGCGAAGCTCGCGGCCGAGGGTGCCCACCGCCTGGGGGGAGACGGAGAGGTTGGATACCGCCCCGTTCATCGGCAGGCCCACGGTACGGCCGAGAGGGATGAGATGGTCGGGCATCGGCCGCCGATCGGGCCGGGCGCCGCGATGCGTGACACGCGCCAGACGGTCATCGGGGTCATACGGCGCGAGGAGCCGAACGTCGTGGCCCTGGGCCAGGAGCTCCTCCGCAAGAGCCTCCACGTGCCGGCCGACACCACCCGGGTAGGTGTACGAGTAAGGAGATACGAGCCCTACGCGCACTGCGCCATCCTAGAGCACGGGGTGGAATGCGCCACACTTTGCGCCCGTGAGCCAGCGCAATTTCCTCAAGCTCACCTTCATTCGGGTCCTGCCCGAGTGGAGGCGCCGTGCGGGGGCCGACCGGGCCCAGGACAAGCGCGAGTTCATCGCGGCCTGCCGCAGCTTCGGCGAGCAGCACTACCTCCGCACCTACTCGCTCGTGGGCACCCGGGGTGACTGCGACCTGATGGTGCGCGCCGTGGCGCCCACACTCGACCCGATCCACGAGCTGCACGTCCTGCTCAACCAGAGCGGCCTGATGCGCTGGGCCGAGGTGGCCCACTCCTATCTCGCGATGACCAAGGAGTCGATCTACTCGGACGAGCCGATGCCGCTCGAGCCTCGCCCGGGATCTGACGCCCGCTACCTGATCGTCTACCCGATGTGGAAGAAGCGCGAGTGGTACCTGCTGTCCCCGGAGGAGCGGATGCGGATCATGCGCGGGCACATCGAGACGGGCAGGCGCTACCCGGGCATCGAGATCAACACCGCCTACTCCTACGGCCTCGATGACCAGGAGTTCGTGGTTTCCTTCAATGCCGACGATCCGGGCGAGTTCCTCGACCTCGTGCAGGAGCTGCGCTCGACCGAGTCGAGCGCCTACACGGAGTCCGAGACGCCGATCTTCACCTGCATCAGCGCCACGCCGCAGCGCGCACTGGACGCGCTGGACGGCGAGCGGTGACGGCGCCGCTCAGGCGTCGCTGAAGAGGTCGGCGAGCGGGAGCTCGAAGCCGGCGAGGAGTGGGGAGCGCAGGACATCACCGGGTCGGAGCTCGAGCGCGATATCGAAGCGCTCCTGCCGGGGCGAGGAGCGCCGGAACACCAGCAGCGCGTTCGCGGCCGTGTCCGCCAGCCACAGCTCAGGTAGTGCGTGGCGCTCGTAGCCGGACTTCTTGGCGCCGAGGTCGAACCGCCAGGTCGAGGGGGAGCGGACCTCGATCGCGATGTCGGGCATGGGGTAGGGCCGCGGATCGTGGAGGGCCGGCACGCGGCCGTGCGCGTACCAGACGACGTCCGGCGAGAAGACATTGCGCTCGTCGAGCAGCACGTCGAGCGGGAGTCCGACCGCGCCGCGCTCGGGAGCGGCGTTCGCCCACAGGGAAAGCGCAAAGAGGATCCCGCTCTGCACGGTGTTGTGAAGCCAGGTCGGGTCGTGCATCACGACGACCT
>JACCUO010000256.1 GCA_013811765.1 Thermoleophilaceae bacterium
GCCAAGGCCGATCTGAGGACGGCATACCTGGACGCCGCCGGCCGGCCCTTGACTGCCACCCTGCCACCTGACGTGGGCGGGCAAACGCTGACCGCCGGCGTCTACCGGACGGGGTCGGTGCCCTCCCTGGGACTCACGGGGACCCTGACCCTCGACGCGCAGGGAGACCCTCGCGCCGTGTTCATCTTCCAGATCGAGGAAAGGCTCACCACGGCAACCGCCAGCAGGGTCAGCCTCATCAACGGCGCCCAGGCGTGCAACGTCTTCTGGCAGGTGGGCAGTTCTGCGTCGCTCGGAACGAGCTCCGTGTTCGCGGGCAACATCCTTGCCCTGACGTCGATCTCGCTGAAGGACGGCGCGGCCGTGGACGGCAGGCTGCTGGCCCGCAACGGCGCGGTCACGCTGATCAACGACACGGTGACGCGATCGCGGTGCGCGCCCGGCACCGAGCCGGGGACCGGCACCGGGACCGGTACGGGCACCGGTAGCAACCCGGGGCCGGACGTCACGGGTCCGGCGGTGCTGATCACCGGGCTCCCCGGCCTCCGCCAGCCGCCGTTCGGCAGGCCCGGTGCGCCCCGGCCGCCTTTTAGGAGCGTCTGCACCACGCGCGACTTCACGGCGCGCTTCAGGCTCCGTGACCGCGCGGGGATCAAGGTGGCCGACGTCTACCTCGACGGCAGACGGCTGAAGCGCACCAAGCTCACGCGATTCTCGCTGCGAATCAGGGTCCGCGGCCTGCGCGTGGGTAACCACCGGATCACCGTGATCGCGCGTGACCGCGCAGGCAACCGGTCGGTGACAACACGTCGCTTCGGGCGCTGCGTTCTGGGGCTGCCGGCCCCGCGTTTCACGGGCTGACTGGATAGAGCCCGTGTACGGAGCCAGGCACAAGTCCTGGGTTGGGGCACTCGCACTGTTCGTAACCCTCGGGCTGACCAGCTCGGCGAGCGCCGCTGCTCAGCCGCCGGGCGCCGCGCCCCTCCGGGATGGGCTCGCGCCTGCACATTGGGCCCACCCGCAGCAGCGGGCACCCGTCTGGCAGGAGCCGTCCCAGACCTCACGGCAGGTGGCCCGGATCCACTACCTCACCGAGGATGGGTTTCCGGAGGTCTACCCCGTCCTTCGCCGCTTTTCCGACAGCGCCGGGGGCGTTTGGCTCCGGATCCGCATCCCGATGCGCCCGAACGGGCGGACGGGATGGGTCCGCGAGTCCGCGCTCGGCCCCTTGTACCGCGTCCGCACGCGCCTGGTCGTGGATCGCCGGACGCTGCGGGCCACCCTCCTTCGCTCCGGCCGGCGCATATGGCGGTCGCCCATCGGCGTCGGAAAGGCCGGCACCCCTACCCCGGCGGGCCAGTTCTGGATCCGCGAGAAGTTCAAGGTGGCCAAGCCCGGAGGAATCTATGGGCCACGGGCGTTCGGCACCGGGGCCTACTCACGTCTCAGCGACTGGCCGGGGGGCGGTGTGATCGGCATACACGGCACGAACCAGCCATGGCTGATCCCGGGCCGCCCCTCCCATGGCTGCATACGCGTCCCCAACGCTGCGATCCGCCGGCTCTACCGGCTGATGCCGGTCGGGACTCCGATGGAGGTTCGATAAGGCGGAACGGTTGCCCGTTGAAATGGCGCAGAAACCCGTATAGGGTTGCGGCCATGATCACACTAATTGTAATCGGTTGCTTCGTTGCCCTGGTCGTCGCTCTCGTGGTGGCCCGGGTGGCGCTCTCACAGAACGGGCACAGGCGGACCCTTAGGCGGCGGCACTAGGAACCTCCCGACGCCCGCGGGCGTCGGGTGCCCAATCCCTAGGCTCGCCAGGGAAGGCGATGTCCGGCCTTGCCGCAGGCCGTCGGATTCGCCGTCGGCGAGGGAGCACCGCGTGGCCGCCTCCCTGTTGCCCCGAGCACACGGCAGCGGTACTGTCCTTCTGCTCGCACCCAAGGAAGGAGCCTGATGGCCGGAGCCTCTAGGGGGACCGTTCGCGACAAGCGCAGCGCGGACCGACGAGCCACCTCACAACCGCGCGAAGTCGGCTCCGGCGGGTCGCAACCGAACGGCGCCCCGGCGGTCGAAGGCGGGGTGGACCCGCGGGCGCTAGAGAGGCTGGTCGACGCCCTCGACGCGGCGCGGCGCGGGGACTTCTCGGTAAGGCTCTCAAAGCGCCGCAAGGGCGTGCTTGGCGAGGTGGCCGCCTCCTACAACGAGCTGGTGGAGCAGAACCAGCGGATGTCGAAGGAGCTCGTGCGGATCGCCAGGATCATCGGGCGCGAGGGGCGAATGACCGAGCGCGCGTCGCTCCCCGGTGCCGCCGGCGGCTGGGAGACGAGCATCGACTCGCTCAACTCGTTGATCGACGACCTGGTGCGACCGACCACGGAGGTCGGGCGGGTGCTGATGGCGGTGGCCGATGGTGACCTCTCCCAGAAGATGGCGCTCACGATCGAGGGCCAGCCGGTGAAGGGTGAGTTCCTGCGGATCGGCACGACGGTGAACACGATGGTCGATCAGCTCTCCTCCTTCGCGGATGAGGTCACGCGTGTGGCGCGCGAGGTCGGCACCGAGGGCAAGCTCGGGGGTCAGGCGGAGGTGAAGGGCGTCTCGGGCACCTGGCGTGACCTGACCGAGAACGTAAACATGATGGCGAGCAACCTCACGGGCCAGGTGCGGAACATCATCGAGGTCACCACCGCGGTGGCCCAGGGCGACCTGACCCAGCAAATCACGGTGGACGTGAAGGGTGAGGTGCTCGAGCTGAAGAACACCGTGAACACGATGGTCGAGCAGCTCTCGTCCTTTGCGGACGAGGTCACGCGCGTGGCGCGCGAGGTGGGCACCGAGGGCAAGCTCGGGGGTCAGGCGGAGGTGAAGGGCGTATCGGGCACCTGGCGTGACCTGACCGAGAACGTGAACCTGATGGCGAGCAACCTGACCGACCAGGTGCGAGGCATCGCCGACGTGACGACGGCGGTGGCGCACGGCGACCTGTCACAGAAGATTACGGTCGAGGCCAAGGGCGAGGTGGCGGCGCTCGCCGACACGATCAACTCGATGGTCGACACGCTGCGCGTGTTCGCCGAGCAGGTCACGACGATGGCGCGCGAGGTGGGCACCGAGGGCAAGCTCG
>JACCUO010000135.1 GCA_013811765.1 Thermoleophilaceae bacterium
GCCCCCGAGTGAGATCGAGATCCCGGTGGCGGCGCAGTACAAGCCGGGCGCGGACGTGACCGCTGCATCGGGCTGCCTCGGCTGCCACAAGATCGGGGAGAACGGGAACACGCTCGGCCCGAACCTCACCGAGATCGGCGACCGGCTGGGGCGCGACGCGATCGCGCGCACGCTCGTGAATCCCACGGCGCCAATGCCCTCCTACACGGACCTCAAGAAAAAGAACCCCGAGCAGTTCGACGCGCTCGTGAAGTTCATAGCATCCCTCAAGAAGGTGGAGTAAGGGCGGGTAGGGACCCGCCGGGAGGGCTGCCGTGATGAAGAACGCGGCCGGTGGCGGAACGCTGCCGGAGACCCAGGTGCGCGCGATGTTCGACCGGATCGCGGGCGTCTACGATCGCATGAACTCGGTCATGACAGCCGGGATGGACTCTCGCTGGCGCGAACGGGCGGTGGACCTCGCGGGTGTCAGGCCCGGCGACCGTGCCCTGGACGTGGCCACCGGCACGGGCGACCTTGCCCGCGAGCTCGGCCGGAGGGTGGGGCCGGACGGGGAGGTCGTCGGGCTCGACTTCTCCGAGAGCATGTTGCAGATCGCCCGCGGGAAGGCACCCGAGCTGCGTTTCGAAACGGGCAACGCACTTGACCTCCCCTACGGCGACGGAGAGTTCGCCGCCACGACCGTCGGCTTCGGGGCGCGCAACTTCTCCGACCTGCCATCGGGGCTTGCCGAGATGGCCCGGGTCACCCGTCCGGGAGGGCGTGTGGTCGTGCTCGAGATCACCACCCCCCAGCGTCCGCCGCTCTCGTGGTTCTTCCGCCTTTGGTTTGACACCCTCGTTCCGGCGCTCGGCCGGCTGGCGGGTGATCCCGACGCTTACACATACCTGCCGAGCTCCGTGCGCCGTTTCCCCGCACCGCCCGCGCTTGCCGGCGAACTCGCCGGCGCCGGGCTGGTGGACGTGCGCTGGATTCTGACCGCCGGCGGGATCATCGCCATTCATGCCGGCACCGTGCCCGGATCGGCGGCGTGAGCTCGGCGGCCGCAACCCAGCTGGTCCCGGTGCTGGAGGCCGGAGGCCCCGAGCTCTCGCGCCAGCTGCACCGAACCGAGACGCGCCTGGCGGAGGTCTCCGAGAGCCATGGCGCCGAGCTCGGACGCCACGCGGCAGCCACGCTGACGGCCGGAGGCAAGCGGCTGCGCCCGATGCTCGTCTTTCTCTGCGGTGGGGAGGGCCCCGCGCTGACGGCAGCCGCGGTAGCGGTGGAACTGCTCCACATGGCCACGCTCGTGCACGATGACGTGCTCGACCAGGCAGGCCTTCGCCGCGGCCACCCGACCGTCTTTGCCACCGGCGGACGCTCGGCCGCGACCGCCACCGGCGACCTCCTATTCTCGCGTGCCTTCGCCGAGCTTGCATCTACGGGTAGCCAGGAGGCGGTGAGCGCGCTGTCTGCTGCGTCCTCTGCCCTCGCACGCGGCGAGCTCGTCCAACGCGCCGACGCTTGGTCGGACTCGGTCTCCCCCGAGCGTTACCTCGAGCGCAGCGAGCTCAAGACAGCCAGTCTCTTCTCGTCCGCCTGCCGGCTGGGCGCGCTGTTGGGTGACGTGAGCTCTGGCTCGATCGCCGCCCTGGCCGGCTTTGGGTCGAGCATCGGACTGGCCTTTCAGATTCTCGACGACGTCCTTGACGTGTCCGGCCCGAGTTCGCGGACCGGCAAGCACCGGGGCACCGATCTACTGGATGGGACGGTCACGCTCCCCCTGATCATCGCCCGCCGCCGAGATCCCGAGCTGGCAGCGATGGATCTGCGCGAGCTGGTCTCGGAGCCCGCGCAGGCGGAAGCGGTCTGTGATCGCATCGCCATCACGGGGGCCCTGGGCGCGGCGCGCGAGCAGGCCCTGCACCATGTGGCCGTGGCCAAGGCCGCGCTCGGCGGGGTGGAGCTGGCAGAGCACCGCAGCCGGGCACTGGACCTGCTGGCCGACGGGATGGTCGAGCGTTACGCCTAGAAGTCTTCCGGCAGGATCGCGTCCGCCGCCAGCGCTCCGACGAAGAGCCGGGCCTCCGCGGCCATGTTCGCGCGCGTGAGCCGGGCGAGGTCGCTGGCAAGGGCGTCGGTGCCGAGGTCAAGTTGCTCGTCGAAGGCCTCGACGGTCGCATGGGCGAAAATGCCCTCGCGGATCGCCTCGCACTCCGGGCAGCGCAGCGTTACCTCCCATGAGCTCTCGTCGGCCTCGCTCCAGCTCGTGGGATAGACGAGCTGCGATTCGCAGGCGGGGCAGCGGTGCAAGTCGCGGTCCTGCTCGACGGCCTTGCCGAAGTGGACGACCTCGATCGTCTTGCCGCTCGGCAGCTGAACGCGCTTCACGTTGTGGGGGGCCTGTTGCTCGTTGCGGTCCATCAGGGTCTAGGCGACGTATCGGCACAGCGCTGCGATTCTTGAGAGCCCGTGAATAGACTTCGCCGCCGTGGTTCTCAGCGACCGCACCATCCGCGCGGAGATCGACTCCGGGCGCATCGTCATCGATCCCTACGACGCTTCCCTCGTCCAGCCGTCGAGCGTCGACGTGCGCGTGGACCGCCGCTTCCGGGTCTTCCACAACGCCCGCTACCCCTACATCGATGTCCGCAAGCCGATGGACGGCCTCACCGAGCCCATGGAGGTCACCGGCGGCGAGCCATTCATCCTTCACCCGGGGGAGTTCGTGCTCGGGCAGACGCTCGAGCGCGTGACGCTGCCGGGTGACCTCGTGGCGCGGCTCGAGGGCAAGAGCTCTCTCGGTAGGCTCGGCCTCCTGATCCACTCGACCGCCGGTTTCGTAGACCCTGGGTTCTCGGGCAACCTCACGCTCGAGCTCTCCAACGTCGCCAACCTTCCCATCACGATCTACGAGGCGATGCCAATCGGCCAGATTTCCTTCATGCGCATGGATGGGCCGGTCGAACACCCCTACGGCTCGGCAAGCGCCGGGAGCAAGTATCAGGGCCAGGGTGAGCCCACGCCGAGCCGTTTCCATGAGAACTTCCGCGAGAGCGACTGATCCGCCCACCCGTCCGGCCCGAAGGACTTTCGACGCTACAATTGAAAGTCCGCGACCGGCCCTGATGGGCGGAACCGCGGCCCCGAATCTGCTCAGGAGCCTCACATGCCTACTCCCGGCCTCCCCGAAATCGCCATCATCCTCGTCATCGTGCTCGTCATCTTCGGGCCCAAGCGCCTGCCCGACCTGGGCCGCTCGCTGGGTAGCGGGATGAAGCAGTTCAAGGACTCCGTCACCGGCAAGGACGACGACAAAGAGCTCTCCGATGGGGAGAAGAAGGCAGAGCCCGTCCGCGCTGAGAAGGCAGAGCCCGTCCGCGCTGAGAAGTCCGAGGCCACGCCCGCCGCCGGCCAGAGCTCCTAGGCCCCCCCGCCGGACCGAAGAGGAGGCCGCGGACCCGTGCCGCGCATCAAACCCATCGAACACGAGGAGCGGCTGGCGCTCGTCGACCATCTCGACGAGCTCCGCTCCCGGCTGATCCTCTGCGCGATCGGGTTCGGCCTCGCGTTCTCATTGACCGCGTGGCAGAACCATCGCGTGCTCGAGATCGTCAACAGGCCGCTGCCCGACAATCTGCCCGAGCCGATCACCTTCGGCGTGACAGAGCCTTTCACCACCACGCTGACCAACGCGGCGTACTTCGCGATCTTGCTGTCCCTTCCGTTCCTGCTGTACCACCTCTACGCGTTCATCCTGCCGGCATTCAGCCCCAAGGAACGCCGGGTGGCCACCCCCTTGCTGCTGATGGTGCCCGTCCTCTTCATCGCGGGGGTCGTGTTCTG
>JACCUO010000296.1 GCA_013811765.1 Thermoleophilaceae bacterium
CGGCCCGACCACACGAGCCGCTTGATGACCGTTCCCGGTGGGGCGTCGAAGATGGCGTAGGCGATGCTCTTGTAGCGGGTCTTGCCGCGATAGATCCGGTTGCGCGTGATCACGCCTCCGTCGCCGCGACCGTAGGGCTGACAGTCGCGCTCCACCCGCATGTTGCGGTCCGAGCGGCTGAGCGTCAGCGCATCGCTGCGCAGGCCTTCCTGAAGAGCCGCACCACAGACTCTGACGGGATACTCACCCGCGGCCGCCGGGCCGGCTCCGAGCACGACCGAGCACATCAAAATCGGAACCGCGGTCTTGAGAAGCTGCCTCACCTCCACCTCCCCGTACTGCTCCGGACATTGCCGACGTCGGACGGCCCCGCCCCGAGAGCGGTGCGTCTTGACTACCCAAGTCCAGCGACCATCACTTTCGCCCCCTACCTAACACGTTTTCGCCGCCAAAGCTAGTCGCGGCGCTCGGAACGCCGTGGCCGCCCGGCCTCAGGCGCCGGCCCTGAGGTCAACCGCCCCGACCGCCTCCACCGCCACCCGCACCCGACTCACGGCGAGCACGGCCGTGTCGTCGGCCTGCTCCCCCACCTCGAAGCCATCAAGCGCGCGGCCGATCCGCGTGACGGCATCGTCGGCGGTGCCGGTACCGGTGAGCGCCCCTCGCAGTCCCGCCTCGCCGAACCGCTGCTCCTCGCCCTCCGCGTCGATGACCCCATCGGTGTAGAGCACGAGCACGTCGCCGTCGCCGAGCGGGACCTCGACCGGCATCCAGCTCTTCTCCTCCCAAGCGCCGAGCATCGGCCCGCAGCGCCCGGCCGCTTCCACGCGCCCGTCGCGCAGCAGCAGCGGCAGCGGGTGGCCCGCGCACACGATCTCCGCGTAGCCCTTCCCCCCGACTTCGCGCAGCGTGACGCACACCGCCGTGCAGAGCGCCGTTCCGGGATCGCGCTCGTAGAGCCCTCGGTTCAGCTCGCTCAGCGCCACCACCGCGGAGCCCGACAGCATCGCGGCCGTGCGCAGGGTGTAGCGGGCCTCCGCGGTCAGGGAGGCAGCCTCGGGACCGTGGCCGACCACATCACCGACCACGAGCATCCAGCCACCCTCCACCGGGAAGGCGTCATAGAAGTCCCCGCCCACCCAGTTCTCGCGGCCGGCCGCGCGGTAGAGCGTGGCGGCGTTCCAGCCCGGCATCTCCGGCAACTGCGGCGGCAACAGGGCGCTCTGCAGCGTGCGCGCGATGTGCGAGCGCTCGGTGTAGAGACGGGAGGTCTCCACCGCGGCGCCGGCGCGGCGGGCGAGCTCGCCCGCCAGCTTCACGTCCGCCGGGGTGAACGTGCGTCCGGACTCGGCACTCACGAGGGTCAGGGCACCGATGACCCCCGCCCGCGTCTCGAGCGGCAGGATCGTCACCGCCCGCATCCCCACCTCGCGCAGCAGCCTCAGGTGCTCGGGGTCCTTCGCCACCTGCTCCAGCATCTCGTTCGGAATCTGGTTGATCGTCTGCGCGCGACCCTCGCGGATCACTTGCGGGACCCCCGCCGGCTCGTCCTCGCTCACCGGATACCGCTCGGCGAGCATCCTCGCAAACGCCATCTTCTCGGGCTCGGCGTGGGCAACGGCCACCTGCCGGATGCACCCCTCGCCGTCCGGCATCGAGACCGCACACCAGTCGGCGAGCTCCGGCACGGCGAGCTCTGCCACTCGCTGCAGGGTGTGCTCGTAGTCGAGCGAGGAATAAAGCGCCTGACCGGCCTGCGCCAGCAGTCGCTGGGCCAGCTCGGCCCTCTTCACCTCCGTGATGTCCTCGATGACGGTCACGGCGAACTGCACATGCCCGTCGCGGCTGCGCACAGCGGTGGCCTTGGTGATGCGCCAGCGCTCCTCGCCCGTGCGCCTGTCTACGGCGCGCACGACCACGGGCAGGGCCTCCTGCCCGGCCAGGACCCTGCGTCCCGGTAGGTCTTCCAGTCGCAGGCGCGAGCCGTCCTCGCGGTAGGCCTCGAAGCGGTCTGCGACTTGGGCTGCCGGGGTAGCGAGCAGCCCTTCCGCGGACTCGAAGCCGAGCGTCTTTGCCGCAACCTCATTGGCATAGATCACCCCGCCCCCGGCGGACTGCACGATGACCGCCTCGGCCAGGCTCCCGAGCACCACCGTGAGCTGGGCTTCGGCGATCGCGAGCTCGGAGAAGAGGCCGGCGTTGTCGAGAGCCAGCCCGGCGCGCCCGGCGAGCAGTTCCGCGAACTCCAGGTCATCGCGGTCGTAGGCGGGCCGCGACCGCCGCGTCACTGCGAGAACGAGCGAGCCGAGTGAGCGGCCCCGCGCGCGAAGTGGCACGACCATGCCGGAGGCGGCGCCGAGAGACCGCAGCACCTCGAGGCGTGCTTCGTCGTGAGCCGGCCCGAGCAGTTCCTCATAGCTCACGTCCGGGATCAGCTGTGCGCGCCCTGACTTCACCGCGGCCCCTACCCCGCCGGCGCTCGGAAGCTCCGGGTTTGCCTGAAACAGATCTTCGATCTCTCGCGCGCGGGGACCGCTCGCCCTCACCCCGAGCCGCTCCGGTCCCGATCCGCGGGTGACCTCGAAGATGCAGAGGTCGGCGAGGGCGGGCACGACGATGTGGCTGAGTCGGTGGACCGTCTCCTCGAGGCTCAGCGTGTCGTCCACCACCCCCGCCGCGTCCATCAGCACCCCGAGGCGGTTGCGGTTGCCCGCCTCCCGCGCGCGGAGGAGCGCGGCGGCCAATCCGACGGCGCCGCCCGCAACCACGATGGCGGTCCGCAGGAAGTAGCCGGCCTCGGCGAAGTTGTCGTTCCAGAAACCGCTGACCAGCGCCAGGACGACCGCCGCAGCGCCAACGATCACCGTCTGCCGCGGCGTGCCGAGCAGTGCGGCCACCAATGGCGCCAGGACGAGCGCGGTGGTGATGACCGTGTCGGGCCCAAAGCCCACGTCGATCGCGACGATCGCGACAGCTGTGAGCAGGCCGGCGGCAAGTCCGAGCCAGGACCCCTTGCGCGGCATTGACAGAGCGCGGCTGGTGGGAAGCATGGACATAGTGGGGCCTGGCTGATCCATCTGGATCCCAACGCCCCCGGAGAGCCATCATAGGCCGGAGGCGACTCCGGCCTTGACCTGACACCCCGGTGTCAGGGTTATCCTCCGTGGCATGGGAATGACGGTCAAGCAGGTGGCCGATAACACCGGCCTTCCGAGCCGGACGATCCGCTATTACGATCGGATCGGGTTGGTGGCTGCGGACGAGCGCAGCGCCGCCGGCTACAGGCTCTACAGCCCCGAGGAAGAGGGCAAGCTGCGTTTCGTCCGGCGCGCCAAGGCGCTCGGCTTCTCACTCGAGGATATTCGCGGGCTCCTGGAAGCGGCCGATCGCGGCTGTTGTGACGAGGTCGTGCCCCACGTCGAGGGGCTGCTGGCGAAGAAGGTGAAGGAAATCGACTCGCAGATCGCCGAACTCTCGGCATTTCGGGAGCGGCTTCTGTCCTACGCGAACGGCAAGAGCGCCGGCTGCGGCTGCCGTGAGGCCGGGGCGTTCTGCGGCTGCCTGGACGACGTTTCCCAGACCACTGTTGCCGGATGACCAAAGGAAAGGTGAGGTGATGCTGCATGGCCTGTCAATGCGGATGTTGTGACTCTCCCGCTCCCCCCGAGGGCGAGGACAAGCAGTCGAGCCCCGAGCTCGAGCAGACCGACGGCGAGCTGAACCGCCGCGTCGAGGAGCTCGACCGCCGTGTGAAGGAGCTTGAGGGGGCCTCCTAGCTCGATCCGACCGGAGGCAGTGCCGGCTGCGCCGAATTGGCTAGCATCGCCTCGCGATGGGCCTGCTCGGCCACATGTTCGGCGGCCTGCGGATGAAGGACCCCGTCCGGGGTACCGCGCAGGTGGTTTCCTGCAACGGCCATCGCGGCCACGGAGTGACGCAGAACTGCCGGATGCAGCTGGTGGTCCGGGGCGACGGGGTCCCCGCCAAGGCGATCGAGCACTCCGGCCACGTCCACCTCAAGCGCTGGCCCTCGCCTGGGATGACCCTGCCGGTCCTGGTGGACCGCGCGAACCCGAACCGCGTCAGGGTGGAGTGGGGCGACGTCGAGTCCCTGGCCGAGCGAGCCCGACGCGGCGCCGAGGGCCTGGTCGCATCCATCAGAGGACGGTGAGAGATCTTTAACCAAACCGACACGAACCGCTGGGTGGCCCTCTACGTGCTGTGCGCCGGGATGCTGATGATCGTGCTCGACGTGACCGTCGTGAACGTGGCGCTCCCATCAATCCAGGAGGACCTCGGGTTCTCGCAGTCGAGCCTGGCCTGGGTCGTGAACGCCTACCTGATCGCCTTCGGCGGCCTGCTGCTGCTCTCCGGTCGCTTTGGCGACATCCTCGGGCGTAAGAGCGTCTTCATGGCCGGTCTGGGTGTGTTCATCTTTGCCTCACTCCTGTGTGGACTGGCCCAGACCCAGGAGCTGCTCGTGGCGGCGCGGTTCATCCAGGGGGTCGGCGGCGCGATGACCTCCGCCGTGATCCTCGGGATGATCGTGACGATGTTCCCCGAGCCCCGGGACCAGGCGAAGGCGATCGGCGTCTACGCCTTCGTGGCCTCCGCCGGGGGCTCGATCGGGCTGCTGGCCGGCGGCGTGCTGACCCAGACGATCAACTGGCACTGGATCTTCTTCGTGAACATCCCGATCGGTATCGCGACCGCCGTCCTGGCGTGGCGCCTGCTCGAGAGGGACGAGGGCATCGGCTTCGGTGACGGGACCGACGTGCCCGGCGCCGTCCTGATCACGAGCTCGCTGATGCTCCTCGTCTACACGATCGTCAAGCCGGCCGCCGAGGACGGCTGGGGCTCGATCAGCGCGCTCGGGCTCGGCGTTCTCTCGATCGCGCTGCTGGCGGCCTTCGTCCTGCGCGAGGCGCGGACCCACAACCCCCTGATACCGCTGCGGATCTTCCG
>JACCUO010000001.1 GCA_013811765.1 Thermoleophilaceae bacterium
CCATACAATTGGGCGGATGGTGGCAAGCGACAGCGAGGGCCCGGGAGGCGGGAGCCGAGCGCGGCTTCCAGAGCGCGACCGGCCGTGGGTGATGCGGACCTACGCCGGGCACTCCACCGCGAAGGACTCGAACGCGCTCTACCGCAGGAACCTCGAGAAAGGCCAGACCGGCCTCTCGATCGCCTTCGATCTGCCCACCCAGACCGGCTATGACCCCGACCACGAGCTCTCCCGCGGGGAGGTGGGCAAGGTCGGCGTGTCCGTGGCCCACAAGGCCGACATGCACGCGCTGTTCGACGGCATTCCGCTGGACGAGATGAACACGTCGATGACGATCAACGCCACCGCAGCGTGGCTGCTCGCGCTCTACATGACGGTGGCCGAGGAGAACGGGGTCGACCGGAGCGAGCTCCAGGGCACGACCCAGAACGACATCATCAAGGAGTTCCTCTCGCGCGGTACCTACGCTTTCCCGCCGGAGCCGTCGATGCGCTTGATCGCGGACACGATCGCCTTCACCGTCGACGAGGTGCCGAAGTGGAACCCGGTGAACATCTGCTCCTACCACCTGCAGGAGGCGGGAGCAACGCCCGTCCAGGAGATCGCCTACGCGCTCTCGACCGCCCAGGCGGTGCTCGACGGGGTGCGCCCGCGCGTTGCCGAGGACAGGCTGCCCCGCGTGTTCGGGCGGATCTCGTTCTTCGTCAACGCCGGCATCCGCTTCATAGAGGAGCACGCGAAGCTGCGCGCGATGGGGAGGTTGTGGGAGGAAATCGGGCGGGAGCGCTACGGGGTTGAGGAGCCGAAGTTCTTGCGCATGCGCTACGGCGTGCAGGTGAACTCGCTCGGCCTCACCGAGGCGCAGCCCGAGAACAATGTGATCCGGATCGTGCTCGAGGCACTTGCTGTGACGCTGGGCCGGAACGCGCGTGCGCGGGCGCTTCAGCTTCCCGCCTGGAACGAGGCGCTCGGGCTGCCGCGGCCCTGGGACCAGCAGTGGTCGCTGCGCATCCAGCAGATCCTCGCCCATGAGACCGACCTGCTCGACTATCCCGACATCTTCGAGGGCTCTGTGGTGATGGATGCCCTGGTGGACGAGCTGGTCGAGGGGGCTCGCGCCGAGATGGCCGTGGTGGCCGACCACGGCGGCGCCGTGGCGGCCGTGCCCTACATGAAGACCCGGCTCGTCGAGTCCCATCGCGCCCGTGTGGGGGCGATCGAGCGCGGCGAGCTGAAGGTGGTCGGCAAGAACGTCTTCACCTCCACGGAACCCTCACCACTCGAGGAGGGCGAGGACGGTGGGATCCTGACCGTCGACCCTGACGTCGAACAGGGGCAGATAGCGGCGGTGCGCGAATGGCGCTCGCGCCGGGACCAGGCCGCGGTGGACGCCGCGCTCGAGGAGCTCGCGGCGGCCGCGGCGGATGAGGGCTCGAACGTCATGCCCGCCACGCTGAACGCGGCGCGGGCGGGCGCAACCACCGGAGAGTGGGCTGCCACGCTGCGCGCGGTGTTCGGGGAGTACCGCGGCCCGACCGGCGTGGCCGACGCCGCGGCTGCCCCCGAGGACGACTCGCTGGAGGACCTGCGCGACCGCGTCGAGCGCGTGTCGGAGGCCCTGGGGCGCCGGATCAAGATCCTCGTCGGCAAGCCCGGCCTCGACGGTCATTCCAACGGCGCCGAGCAGATCGCGATCCGCGCGCGGGATGCCGGGATGGACGTGGTCTACGAGGGTATCCGCCTGACCCCCGCCCGGATTGCGGCGACCGCGGTGCAGGAGGGAGTGCACGTCGTGGGGCTCTCGATCCTCTCCGGCTCACACCGGGAGCTGATCCCCGACGTGCTGCAGGAGCTCCGCGAGGCCGGCGCCGAGGTCCCCATCGTGGTCGGCGGCATCATCCCCCGCGCCGACGCCCAGGCACTCCTCGCCGCGGGCGTCTCCCGCGTCTACACCCCCAAGGACTTCGACGTCTCACGGATCATGGGAGACATCGTGGAGCTCGTGGCCGAGCGCCACGGAGTGAGCGCTCCGGTCTGACGAGCAGAAACCGGCGCGCGGGCCTCGACAGCCTGAGCCGCTAGGTTCCGCGCTCCGATGCCAGACGACCCGCACGAGCTGGGACGGCGCCTGCGTGAGCGCGACCGCTCCGCCGCTCCCGCCGCGCTGAACCTGATCGAGGATCGCTCGCCCGCAGCTCGCGAGCGGGCAGCAGCTCTACTGGCTGAGCTCTCCCCCGCCGCTCTCGGCGCCGAGGCACCCGCCCATCTGATCGGCGTTACCGGACCTCCCGGGGCCGGGAAGTCCTCGCTCCTGAGCGCGCTCGTCCATGACTGGCGCGAGGCGGGCCGCGCCGTGTCCGTCCTGGCCGTAGACCCGTCCTCCAAGCGGTCGGGCGGCTCCCTGCTGGCGGACCGTGTCCGAATCGAGCACGATCCCAAGGATGACGGCGTGCTGATCCGATCGACTGCCACCGGCGGGCGCCTCGGCGGCTTGGCCGCGCCCACGCGCGAGGCGGCGCAGGCGCTGGCCGCGGCCTTCGACGTCGTGGTTATCGAAACGGTGGGAGTCGGCCAGTCCGAGACCGATGTCGAGGAGGTCTGCGACACGGTCGCCGTGGTGGTCCAGCCCGGATCGGGTGACACTCTCCAGTTCCTGAAGGCCGGGATCATGGAGGTGCCGGACGTGCTCGTGGTCACGAAGGCGGACCTGGGAGATGTGGCGGAACGGGTTCGCCGCGACCTCGTCGAGGCGCTGGCCGCGCTCGGATCGCGCGAGATCCCGGTGGTCGCCGTGTCCTCGCTGCCCCCCGCGACCGGAATCGACGAGCTGAGTCAGGCACTGGATGCCCACCGCGCGCAGATCGATGTGCCCGCAACTCGCCTGCGCGCACGACGCCTTATGGCGCTCGGTGATTTCACCGCAGAGCATGGCGAGGTCGCCCTGCGGGTGCTCGGCGGGCGGCGAAAGGCCGAGCGGTTCCTGGCGGGGCAGGACCCGGCACTCGAGGCGCCCGCGCTCGTGGCCGCCCTGCGCCAAGAGGTGGCCCGGACATGAGCCTCGCCATCCAGGCCACGATTCTGGTGGCGGTCTTTGCCGGGGTGACCGGGATCGCCGCGCTCGCCGGGGCGGCCAACCTCGGAACGGCCATGGGCATCGGTCAGGTGGCCTTCACGGCCGCCCTGGTGGCACTCCTTCTCAAGCGGTGAGCTCGCGCTCGGCGGCCGCCAGCGCATCGGGCGTGTCCACCGATCGCATGGACCGGGGAGCCAGCTCGACGAGCGAGGGCGCAAGCGCCCCGACTACCCGCATGAGCTGGGCATCGCCGCATCTCCTCAGTGCCGGCAAGGCGGTCGGCCGATAGACCCCGAACGTCGGCTGGAGCCATCCCGCCGCCTCCGCCACTACGGCGGATGCCTCAGGAGCCTCCCCGGCCGCCTCCACCACGCGCAGACACGCCTCCGCGGTCACGAACGGCATATCCGCCGCGCAGACGAGGATCGAATCGCCGGCTCGCTCCAGCGCATGGGCTATCCCGGCCGCAGGGTGGCGGGGCTC
>JACCUO010000006.1 GCA_013811765.1 Thermoleophilaceae bacterium
GCATCGTGCCCTCGCCCCTGTTCGACCTGGCGCGCGACGTGGGCACCTCGCTGTCCGGGCTCGTCTGAGGTTCCCACCAGGCCCGCCCTCAGCGCGCCCGCGACCGCGCGATCCCTCCCTGGACTCCGCACGCCGCCTGAGCAACCCGGCGGGTAGGGTCGCTCCCCGTGGCGGCTCGCAGCTATGACCTGGTCATCGTCGGGATGGGCTCCGGGGGGATGGTGGCGGCGGAGTTCGCCTCCACGCTGGACATCAAGGTGGCGGCCGTCGAGCGCGACCGTGTCGGCGGGGACTGCCTCTGGACCGGCTGCGTGCCGAGCAAGGCGCTGCTGGCCTCCGCGAAGGCAGCGAACACGATCCGCCACGCCGACCGCTACGGCCTTCCCGCGATCGAGCCCGAGATCGACACCGCGAGGGTGTTCGAGCGCATCCGGACCATCCAGGGGCAGCTCGCGGACGCCGACGACAACGCCCAGAGGTTCACCGACCTGGGGGTGGACGTGTGCTTTGGTGGGGCGCGACTGACCGGCCCGAACTCCCTCGAGGTCGAAGGGATCGGCGAGCTTCGCGGACGGTTCATCCTGCTCTGTGCCGGCAGCCGGCCCGCGGTCCCCGAACTGGGCGGACTCGAGCGCACCGGCTTCCTCACCAGCGAGACCCTCTGGGACCTCGAGCGCGCGCCCGAGAGCATGGTCGTGATCGGGGGCGGCCCGATCTCGATCGAGCTCTCGCAGGGTCTCGCCCGGCTGGGAGTGGCCGTCACGGTGCTGCAGCGGGGCCCGCAGATCCTTCCCCGGGACGAGCCCGCGCTGGTCAAACGGCTGACGGAGCGCATCCGCAGCGACGGCGTGAACCTCGTGCTTGGCGTAGAGACGGAGAGCGTCGCGCTCAAGAACGGCATGAAGGTGGTGCGGGGGAACGCCGGCGGCGCGCAGCGTGAGTGGCGGGCGGCCGAGGTCTTCGTAGGCGCCGGGCGACACCCGAACGTGGAGGCGCTCGGCCTCGAGGAGGTCGGCGTCGAGGTCGGCCCACGCGGGGTCGTCGTGGACGGTGCGATGCGCACCCGGGTGAAGTCCATCTACGCCGTCGGGGACCTCGCGGGCCGCTTTCTCTTCACCCATTCCGCGGGCTACGAGGCTGCCGCTGCTGTGCGCAACATGTTCTTCCCCGGCTCTGCCGTCGCCCCCTGCCTCGTGCCCTGGTGCACGTTCACCGACCCCGAACTGGCGCACGCGGGGCTGACAGAAGCCCAGGCGCGGCGCGAGCATGGCGACGACGCCGTGAAGGTGCACGTGCACGACCTCGCTCACTCCGACCGCGCGCGCGCCGACAGCTCCGGGGAGGGCGAGATCCGGATCGTGACCGCGAAGGAGCGGATCGTGGGCGCGCACGCGCTCACCCCGGGAGCCGGCGAGCTGATCCACGAGCTGTCCCTGGCGATCCGCGAGAAGCTGAAGTTGCGCGACCTCGGTGGCCTCGTGCACGTCTACCCCACGATCTCGACCGGCATCGGCCTGCTGGCCGGCGAGGCCGGCTACGAGCGCGCGCAGAGGCTCGGCTTCCTGGTGCGCTCGCGAGCCTGATCTCGGGTTACTGGGGAGCGGCCCTGCGCCGCGGACCCGCGCTACCAGGCTCCCGACCGGTAGTCCTTGAGGAAGCAGCCGTAGAGATCTTCGCCGGCCTCGCCTCGGACGATCGGGTCATAGACCCGAGCCGCGCCGTCCACGAGATCTAGGGGAGCGTGGAAGCCCTCCGCGGCGAGGCGCATCTTCGTGACGTGCGGCCGCTCGTCGGTGATCCACCCGGTGTCGACGCTCGTCATCAGGATCCCGTCCTTGGCCAGCTCCCCGGCGCTGGTCCTGGTGAGCATGTTGAGCGCCGCCTTGGCCATGTTGGTGTGTGGGTGGCCCGGGCCCTTGTACCCGCGGCCGAACACGCCTTCCATCGCCGAGACGTTCACAACGTAGGTGCGCCGCGCCGGCGCGGCGGCCATGGCGGCGCGCAGGCGGCTGATCAGGATGAAGGGCGCGGTCTGGTTGCAGAGCTGCACCTCGAGCAGCTCGACCGGATCGACCTCGTGCACGACCTGGGTCCAGCTGTTGGCCGTTGCCCGATCGGGGATCAGCCCGCCCGCGTCGATGGCGAGGCCCGGCCCCACCCGGGCCGGGTCGGCCGAGCGCGCGGTGAGGGACAGGTCGGCCAGCTCGGCGGGATCAAGCGCAGCCGCAGCGAGCGCTCCGGCGAGCAGCGGAGGGTGGGCGGTCACGGCAGGACCGACCGCGGCGACGTCCGGAAGCAAACCCGCCGGGAGCGGAGTCGCCTCGCCGGCGATCAGCTCCGAGTACGCGTCCGGCGAGCGGCGGACGGTCTGGGCGGCGTTGTTGATGAGGATGTCGAGCGGGCCGCGCTCGGCCACGGAGTCCGCCAGCGCGACCACCTGAGCCGGGTCGCGGAGATCGATCCCGACGACACGCAACCGGTCGAGCCAGTCGCCGCTGTCGGGCATTGATGCAAAGCGCCGCGCGGCATCGTTCGGGAACCGGGTGGTGATGGTCGTGTGAGCGCCGTCGCGCAGCAGGCGCAAGGCGACATACATCCCGATCTTCGCCCGGCCCCCGGTGAGCAGGGCGCGCCGCCCGCCGAGGTCAGTGCGGGCCTCGCGCCGCTCGTGATGCAGGGCCGCACAGTGCGGGCAAAGTTGGTGGTAGAAGGCGTCGACCCGCGCGTACTTCTGCTTGCACACGTAACACTTACGGGCGCGTTCGAGGGTGCCTGCGCTCGCCCCCCTCGCGACCGATACGAGCGGGATCCCGCGCGTCTCGTCGTCTATCCGCCCCGGTGCCGCGGTCGCGGTGGCGGCATCCACCGCGGCGTCGGCCTCCCGGATCGCTGCGATCCGCTCCGCCTTGCGCCACTCCTTTGCCGCCTTGAAAAGCTTGGCGGTGGCGCGCTGGGCGGCGACCGAGTCGGGGTGGTCCGGCGGCAGCGTCTGCGCCTCGGCGAGCACGTCGAGCGCGGCCGCGAGCCGGCCGGGATCGATGCCGGACCTGGGATCGTGCTCGCCCATCGGGCAATCGTAGAGAGCGTTCGGAGTAGGCTCCGCCCCAAGCGAGCCGGCAAGGAGAGACGACATGAGCGAGAACCTGGCGAGGATCATGACCGCCGCGGCCGAGGACAGCCCGGAAGGGATTGCGGTCAAGCTCGACGACATCGAGCTGAACTACTTCGTGCTCGGCGAGGGCTCGGCCCGCATGGCGGGTCTGCTGAAGGAGAAGGGCGTGGCGCCGGGGGACCGCGTGGCGGTGATGCTTCCGAACGTTCCCTACTTCCCGGTGGCCTACTACGGGGTCCTGCGCATGGGGGCGGTCGTGGTGCCGATGAACGTGCTGCTGAAGGCCCGCGAGGTGGAGTTCTACCTTGAGGACTCGGGGGCAAAGGTGCTGATCGCGTGGGCGGACTTCGAGGAGGCCGCGCTCGGCGGCGCGGAGGGTGCCGGCGCCGAGTACGTGCCGGTGAAGCGGGGCGAGTTCGAGAAGCTCTTGGGCGAGGCGGAGGCCGACCACGACCTGGTCGACCGCGCCGGGGACGACACCGCGGTGATCCTCTACACCTCGGGCACCACGGGCAAGCCCAAGGGGGCCGAGCTCACCCACGACAACCTCTACAAGAACGCCACGGTCTCGGCTGGCACGCTGGTCAAGATCACCGACGAGGACCGGCTCCTGGGAGCCCTGCCGCTGTTTCACTCCTTCGGGCAGACGTGCTGCCTGAACGCCGCGGTCTGCTGCCGCGCGATGATCTCCCTGATCCCCCGCTTCGATCCGGAGAAGGCGCTCGAGATCATCCAGCGGGACAAGATCACGATCTTCGAGGGCGTGCCGACGATGTACAACGCGATGCTCGCCGTCGAGAACCGCGACGAGTTCGACACCTCGACACTGCGACTGTGCCTCTCTGGCGGCGCGGCGATGCCGGCCGAGACGATGCGCGGCTTCGAGGAGGCTTTCGGCTGCAAGATCCTCGAGGGCTACGGCCTGTCCGAAACATCGCCCGTGGCCTCCTTCAACCACCCCGACCGCGAACGCAAGCCCGGCTCGATCGGCACGCCGATCGAGGGAGTCGAGATGAAGGTGGTCGACGACGAGGACAACGAGGTCGAGCAGGGAGAGGTCGGGGAGATCGTGATCAGGGGCCACAACGTGATGAAGGGCTACTGGAACCGCTCCGAGGCCACCGAAGAGGCGATGAAGGGCGGCTGGTTTCACACCGGCGACATCGCAAAGGTCGACGAGGATGGCTACTTCTTCATCGTCGACCGCAAGAAGGACCTGATCATCCGCGGCGGCTACAACGTCTACCCGCGCGAGATCGAGGAGGTGCTCTACGAGCACCCGGCGATCCTGGAGGCGGCGGTGGTAGGCGTCCCGGACGACGAGCTGGGCGAGGAGGTCGGCGCCGCCGTGGTACTCAAGTCGGGCGAGGAGCTCGACGCGGACGCGGTCAAGCAGTACGTCAAGGAGCAGGTGGCCGCCTACAAGTACCCGCGCAGGGTCTGGTTCCTCGACGAGCTGCCAAAGGGCCCGACCGGCAAGATCCTCAAGCGTGAGATCGAGGTGCCCTCGGAGGCCGCAGCGGACTGAAGACCCCTCGCGTCACTCAGCGACCAGCCCGTGGCGCATCGTGTTCTCGGTGAGCACCCGCTGGTCCACGAACTGCAGCAGATAGTCGGGGCCGCCGGCCTTCGACCCGGCACCCGAGCGGCGGTTTCCTCCAAACGGCTGGCGGCCCACCATCGCCCCCGTGATGGCGCGGTTCACGTAGAGGTTGCCCACGGGCGAGCGCCGCGCCACCGCCTCAACCGTGGCGGGGCTGCGTGAGAAGAGGCCGCCGGTAAGGGCGAAGGGCAGGGACTCGACGACCTCACAGGCCGCCTCCACGCTCTCCACCGGCTCGGCGCTGAGAAGCGGGCCGAACACCTCCTCCGAGAGGACCTCCGAGGAGGGGTCGAGGTCGCAGGCCAGCATTGGCGGACAGAAGAAGCCCTCCTCCGGCGCGCCGGTGGCCCGGGCGGCGATCCGTCCGTCCGCCGCCGCAGCGGCGGCGTAGCGCTCCACCCGCTCGTGCGCCTCCTGATCGATCACCGGCGGGACCTCGGTGGCAAAGCGCTCGGCCTGGCCCACCGCCAGCACCTCGACGGCCCCCGCCAGCCGCTCCACGAGCAGCTCGTAAACCGCTTCGTGGGCCAGCACGCGCGCGGCCGCGGAGCACTTCTGGCCCGCGTAGGCAAAGGCGGAGCCGACGATCGCCGGAACGGCCTCGTCCAGGTCGGCGTCGGAGTCCACGATCAGGCAGTTCTTGCCGCCCATCTCTGCCACCACGCGCTTCAGATGCGGCTGCTCGTCGGGCGTCTGCGCAGCGGCGCGCACGATGTCGAGGCCCACGGCGCTCGATCCGGTGAAGGCGATGACGTGCACGCCGGGGTGGCGCACGAGCGCCGCGCCGGCGTCTCCTATCCCCGGCAGCAGCGCAAGCGCCTCGGGGGGAACGCCCGCTCCGTGGAGCGCCTCGACCAGCGCCAGCGCGCACCCTGGCGACTGCTCGGCCGGCTTCAGCACCACGGCGTTCCCGGTGGCAAGCGCCGCGGCGACCATCCCCGCGGG
>JACCUO010000008.1 GCA_013811765.1 Thermoleophilaceae bacterium
CGAGCTCGGTCTCCATCATGCACGCGAGGATGCGCTCGGGGATCGAGCCGAAGTAGTGGTCGTCCAGCTCGTGCCCCTTGGGCGGCTGGGCTCCGAACAGCGTGCGGCCGGTGTTGATCAGGTCGGGACGCTCGAAGTAGTACTGCTCGTCGATCAGGAAGTACTCCTGCTCCGGACCGACGGTGGTGAACACGCGCCCCGCTCCCTCGTCGCCCAGCAGCCGCAGCGCCCGGATCGCCGTCCTCGAGAGCGCGTCCATCGAACGCAGCAGCGGGATCTTCGCGTCGAGTGCCTCACCGGTCCACGACGCGAAGGCGGTGGGGATGCAGAACAGCGCGCCGTTGGGGTTCTCGAGAATGAATGCCGGGCTGGTTGGATCCCAGGCGGTGTAGCCACGGGCCTCGAAGGTCGCCCGTACCCCGCCGGTCGGGAATGACGAAGCATCGGGCTCGCCCTGAATCAGCTCCTTGCCGGAGAACTCGGCCATCGCGGTGCCCCCGCCGGCGGGGTTGAAGAAGGAGTCGTGCTTCTCCGCGGTCAGGCCCGTGAGCGGCTGGAACATGTGGGTGAAGTGCGTGGCGCCGTTTTCCAGCGCCCAGTCCTTCATGGCGTTCGCCACGGTGTCGGCAAGCGAGGGATCGATCGCCTCGCCCTGATCGAGCGTGCGCTGCAGCCGCTTGAAGACGTCCTTCGGGAGCCGCTGGCGCTGGACCGCGAGCGAGAAGACGTTCTTGCCGAACGGATTGTTCGCGGGCTGGGTGAGGTCGACCGCGCCGAGCGCCGTCCCGTTGGGGGCCCACTGAGCGGCTGTGACGTTCTGCTGGCGAATGCGTGACATGCGTGGTGTGAATCCTCCGGTTGGTCGGGCGCGGGACTCTACCCGCACACGATCGGTTGCCTTTTATCCATCTGTCCAAGAAGCTCGAATGGATCTCCCTACCGCGGCAGGCGCGGCTCGATGATCCTGTAGGCCTTCAGCCCGAGCCCCAACCGCTCGCGGTCCTCTGAGGTGAACGGGTCGAGGCCGGAGAGCTCCTTCACGCGCTCGAGGCGGTAGCTCACGGTGTGCCGGTGGGCGTGAATCGTCTGCGCGGTGGCGTTCATGTTGCAGTTCTGGGAGAGGTAGGCCTCGAGCGTGCCGACCAGGTCCGTGGAGTACTGGCCGTCGTAGCGCACGAGCGGCGCAAGCGTGTCCTCGTAGAAGCTCTTGACCTCCTCGGGATGGCTCGCGAGAACGCGGAACAGAAGTCTGTAGGTGCCGCCCCCGATCTCCTCTCCGGGGGGTCCGCCTCCAGCCAGCGTGACTCCCAGAACGAGGTCGGCTTCCTCCAAGGCGCGGCGCACATCGCCCGCGTCCGTGTAGTGGGACGAGATGCCCACGAGCGCCTGCCCCAGGCGGTTGGCCACCCTGCGGGCGTCCTCGAGGCTCCCGGGCAGCAACGCGTACACGCGCCCACCCACGGTCTGGGCGAGGGCACCCGGACGCTCTCCCGAGATGGCGGCGAGGAGGCGTCCCGGCGCGCGCTCGCCGGGGTCTGCGCAGAGGCCGACGGCACCGGCACTCAGGTCGCAGCCCAGCCGCGCCGCGCGCCGCACGATGTCGCCCGGGTCGAGGTCGTCCCGCGTGAGCACCTCTTCCAGGAACGAGCCGCGAAGGGTCTGCTCGGTCTCGTCGCGGGCCTCGGCCACCGCCACCTCGGTGAGCGCCGCGACGGCCGCCACGTGCAGGTACTCGCCGGCGTCGGCGCCTCCCTTTCCCAGCAGCAGTACGGCGCCCAACTCCTGCTTGCCGGAGACGATCGGCACCTCGGCGCACACCTCAGCCGGCCGATCGGGCCTCCCTCCCGCCAGGCGCTTTGCCACGTAGCGCTCGTAGGGAGCCCACGCCTCGACCGGCGCGGCGAGCCGTGGCACGATTACGGCCACCGGCGCGCCCGCGTGCGCCGCTGCAATCTCCGCAACCCGCTCGAGGCCGTCGCCCGCGAGCACGGCGCCCACCATCTCCAGGTGGGCGCCGCGCGGCGATGGGAGCGACTCGGGAGCGCTCACGGGCATCGCCTGCACCCGGCGGGGCTAGGCGCCCGCCGGGATCTCCTCCGTCTCGTGGGCCTGCAGCACCTCATGTCCGTCCTCGCCCGTGCGGATGCGCACCGCCTCCTCCACCGGGATGACGAAGATCTTCCCGTCCCCGACCTGACCCGTACGGGCGTGCCTGAGGATCGTGTCGATGATCGGCCTGACGTCGGTGTCGTCCACCACGATCTCGAGCTTCAGCTTCGGACGCAGATGGATGGTCAGGCTGGAGCCGCGGTACTGCTCCGTGATGCCCTTCTGCCTGCCCGAGCCCTTGTACTCGGAGATCGAGAGGCTGGGGAACCCCTTGTCCAGCAGGTCCATGCGGATCGGCTCGAACGCCTCGTGGCGGATGAACGCCTCTACCTTCTTCATGCCGGCACCTCCTCAGTGCGGGGCGCGGTACTCGAGCCCGTGATCGCGGTAGTGGCTGCAGGCGAGGCCGCCGGCCCCGTTGACGCACCACCGAACTCGGCCCGCGGGATGAACTGCTCGGGGTAGCCGTACATGCCGTGCTCGACGATGTCGAGCCCCGCGTCCTCCTGCTCGTCGGTCACGCGCAGCCCGATCGTGGCCTTGATGGCCGCGAAGGTGAGGTAGCTCATCGCGAACACGAAGGTGAACGCGATCACGAGGCCGACCGCCTGCGCGATCAGCTGGTCGAACCCGCCGCCGTAGAGG
>JACCUO010000140.1 GCA_013811765.1 Thermoleophilaceae bacterium
GCTCAGCGGGCGTACTACCGTCCGCACAGCGGCTTTCCGGACTGGCAGCCGTCCGATGACCCGGGCGAGATCCGCGACGAGGCGCTCGCCTGGGCGGCTCGCAACGACCGCGTGGCGGCGCTCGAGCTGCTCGCCGGGCGGGGTGCCGTCATTGACGCCGACGTCTACCGCGGCACCGCTCTCGGATGGGCCGCGGCGTGCAACAGGCTTGACGCGATCACCTGCCTGCTGCGCCTCGGCGCCGATCCCGATCGCCGCGCGTCATTCGGCGGTCCCGATCACGGCCGGGCCGCGACCGCGCTGCACCTCGCTGCCGGCGCCGGGCAACTCGAGGCCGTCAAGCTCCTCCTCGCTGCCGGCGCCGACCCCACGATCGTCGACGCGCGCCACGAACACACCCCACACGGCTGGGCCGTCCACGGGGGGCATGACGCCGTGGCCGAGCTGCTGCGCGAGCGCGGAGGGTTGAACGCCCCCCCGTAGCCTCGAGCTGCAACGTTCCTTGCAGCCGCCCCGTCCGGCTGCAATCGCCCACCCAGACCGCCGCTTGCAACCGCCCACCCGCCCCGAGCGGGACGGCGTCCCACCCCCGCGCGAGCCGCAACCCCGCTCTGGGAGCGCAATCGCGGCGTCAGGCCTCACACAAGCGTCCAGATCGGACGGAAAGGTGGGGATTTGTGTTGCAGAGTGGGAAGAAGTGGGCTAGTGTGGCGCTCAGTCAATGAGGACCGGAGTGGCGGGGCTCCTCCCACTCCGCCACTTCGGTCCGA
Source organism: Thermoleophilaceae bacterium (assembly GCA_013811765.1). Taxonomy (GTDB): domain Bacteria; phylum Actinomycetota; class Thermoleophilia; order Solirubrobacterales; family Thermoleophilaceae; genus JAAYBF01. The sequence goes on from JACCUO010000140.1 coordinate 771, forward strand.
ATTGCATCTTCCCGGCCACCGCGCCGGCTACCGGAGCCAACATGGCATTCAGAGGCCACTACGAGCACACGCTGGACGCGAAGCACCGGCTCAGCATTCCGGCCCGGTTTCGCGCGGCCTACTCATCCGGACTCGTTCTCGCAAAGGACCTGGATGCCTGCATCTCGGTGTGGACGCCCGAGGCCCACGAGGACACCGTCGAGCGGGCGCTGGCCGGCAGGAACCCCTTCAGCGCGGAGTACAAGCAGCTCCAGCGCCGCTTTCAGGCGCACTCGTTCGACATCGATCTGGACTCCGCAGGCCGGGTCACGCTACCGCCGCCCCTCCTGACCCATGCGGGCGTGGAGAAGGAGGTCGTGGTGGCCGGGGTGGGCGACCACCTCGAGGTGTGGGGGCGCGAGCGCTGGCAGGAGGAGCAGGAGTCCCTGGAAGCCAGTATCGGGGAGGTGACTCGGTCCCTTGGCAATCCTTCTTGAGATGACGCGCGCGCACGTACCTGTTCTCGCCGGGGAGCTGATCGAGCTGACGGACCTTGGCGAGGGGGACAAAGTGGTGGACTGCACGTTCGGCGCCGGTGGTCATGCCCGCCTGGTGGCCGGCCGGATCGGCGCGGGCGGAACGCTCGTCTGCGTGGATCGCGACCCCGCGGCCCAGGAGCGCTTCGAGGAGATGGCGGCCGAGGTGGCATGCCGGACGCGCTTCCTGCGGATGGAGTATGGGGACGCGCTGGAGCTGCTGCGCGCGGAGGGCTTTCAGGCGGACCTCGTCTACCTCGACCTCGGGATCTCCTCGATGCAGGTCGACACTCGCGAGCGGGGGTTCTCCTATTCCTACGACGCGCCGCTCGACATGCGGATGGATCCGAGCCAAGAGCTGGACGCGCGCACGATCGTCAACGGCTACGACGAGCGGCGCCTGTCCCAGCTCTTCCGCAGCTACGGCGAGGATCCAAACGCACGGGTCATCGCGCGCGAGATCGTCCACCGGCGGCGGCGCTCTCCGATAGAGACCACCGGTGAGCTCGTGGAGGCGATTGAGAGTGCTCTCCCTGCAGCCATCCGGCGCAGGTTCGGTGGCGGCTCGCCCGCCAAGCGGGTGTTCCAGGCACTGCGCATCGCCGTGAACTCCGAGCTCGAGTCGCTCGACCGTGCCTTGCCCATGGCTTGGGATCTGCTCTCCGAGCACGGCCGGCTGGCGGCGATCTCGTTTCACTCGCTCGAGGACCGCCGCGTCAAGCGCTTTCTGGCCACCCGCGCGCGCGGCTGCATCTGCCCACCGGACTTTCCTGTCTGCGCCTGCGGGCGCACACCAGAGGCAGAGCTGCTCACCCGCCGCGCGGTGGCGCCCACTCCCGGCGAGGTGGCTGAAAATCCGCGCGCGAAGTCCGGGCGACTGCGAGCAGCCAAACGAGTCGCGGGGGAGGAGGGCTGATGGCCCGCGCCGCGGCGGCACCCGCACGGCCGGCTCCCGCCCGTTCCCCGCGGCGCGCGCCGGGCCCTGGGCACGGCGAGGCGTTCAGACGACCCCAGGCCACCCCGCTTCCGCGCCGGGCCGTGGTCCTCGACGCCCTCCTTCACGGGCGTGCCTGGATCGCGCTCGTATTCGTGCTGCTGGTCGGGATCGTGTTCTTCAACGTCGATCTCCTACGGATGAACCGGGAGATCGCGGCCACGGCCGGGCAGACGGCCACGGTGAAGCGTCAGAACGCACGCCTGCGCACCGACCTGGCGCGGCTCGGGTCGAGCGAGCGGATCCAGCGCGTGGCCGCCGAGCGCGGCCTGGTGCTGCCCGCGCCGGGTGAGGTTCGCTATCTGCGGTCCGACCCCCCCGTGGACGCGCTCCGGGCCGCAAAGCGGATAGCCGCGCCTGAGCCACAGCCCCAGGAGTAGGTCGTGAGGATCCTCGATCGCCGCATCGGCCTGCTCTTCGCGGTCTTCCTCCTCCTGTTGACCGCCGCGAGCCTGCGCGCGGCCTGGCTCGGCACGGTCAAGGCGGGTTCGCTGAAGCAGCGGGCGGTCACCCAGCAGGTGGAGGACCTCGAGGTCCCGGCACGGCGTGGCACGATCACCGACCGCAACGGTGTGGAGCTCGCGGTGTCCGAGGACGCCACGACCGTGTTCGCCAACCCGCTCCTGGTGAAGCGCCCGGCCGCGGCGGCCGCGAAGCTTGCGCCGGTGGTGGGCCGCCGGCAGGAGGAGCTGTTGAAGGTGCTCGCCGACCGTGACAAGGGGTTTGTCTACCTGCGCCGCAAGATGGATTCTGCAGTCGCGGAACGGATCGACAAGCTGGCCCTGGAGGGCATCGGCACGGTTGGCGAGCCGCGCCGGACCTACCCGCAGGGCGCGCTCGCCGGACAGCTGCTCGGGTCCGTCGGAACGGACAACTTCGGGCTCTCCGGCCTCGAGCAGCAGTACGAGAAGAAGCTGCACGGCTCGGACGGCCGCCGCCGGCTGGTGAAGGACGCGATGGGCGAGCCGGTCAGCATCGTCGAGCCCGATCGCGCCGAAGCGGGCGAGGACATCCGGCTGACGATCGACTCGGCGCTGCAGGAGCGCGTGGAGGCGGTGCTGGAGGAGGTTGGGCGCAGACACAGCCCGCGGGGTGCCACGGCAGTCGTGATGGACCCGCGCAACGGTGAGGTGCTTGCGCTGTCCAACTGGCCTCGCGTGGACCCGAACGACATCAGTGGCACGTCCGCATACGCGCTGACCAACAGGGCCGTCGCGGGCAGCTACGAGCCGGGCTCGACCTTCAAGGCCTTCACGGTGGCGGGTGCCCTCGAGGACCGGGTGGTCACGCCTGGCACGCGCTTTCACCTGCAACCCACGCTCCAGGTGGCCGACCGCGAGATAGGCGAGGCCCACGAGCGCGGCCCTGTGGACCTCTCTGCGGGCGAAATCCTCGCCCAGTCCTCCAACGTCGGGGCCGCCACGATCGGCCTGAAGCTCGGAAAACGGCGTTTCGCAAGGTGGGTGCGCCGGTTCGGCTTTGGCAGGCCGACGGGAATCGGTCTCCCCGCCGAGGCTCCCGGCATCGTCCTGCCTCCCGATCGGTACTCCGGCTCCACACTGGGAAACATGGCCATCGGGCAGGGCCTCGCGGTCACACCCCTGCAGATGGCGGCGGGGTTCTCCGCGCTCGGCAACGGCGGGGTGCTCCACCCCCCGCGGGTGATAGCCGGGGAGAGCGGTCGGGGCCGGCGAGTGGTGTCGGAGCGCACGTCCGCTCAGGTGGCGAGGATGCTCGAGGGAGTCCTCGGGCCGGACGGCACGGCGGAAGAGGCCGAGGTGCCGGGTTACCGTCTCGCCGGCAAGACGGGCACGGCCGAGAAGCCCGATCCCAAGACGGGCGGCTACTCGAAGTTCAAGTTCTTCTCGTCCTTCATCGGCTTTGCGCCCGCCCGAGCCCCGCGCCTGATGGTGGCGGTCATGGTCGACGAGCCGAAGGGGGAGTACTACGGCAACGTGGTCGCCGCGCCGGCGTTCGAGCGGATCGTGGAGTTCGCGCTGCCCTATCTGCGGATACCGCCCCGCTGAGGCTGCTCGCCGCGCTTTTCCTCCGTAGGATGCAGGCACCTTGACCCTTCGCGAGCTGATGGGGGGTGGGGCGCCCGAGGTGCCTATCACGGGCCTCGCCTACTCGAGCGCGAGCGTCTCCCCGGGGACGCTCTTCTTCTGCGTGCCCGGGTTCACCAGCGACGGGCATGCTTTCGCCGGCGACGCCGTGAGGCGTGGTGCGGCCGCGCTGGTGAGCCAGCGACCGCTCGGGCTCGGGGTCCCGGAGGTGACGGTTCCGGACGTCCGCGCGGCCATGGGCCCGGTCGCCGCCCGCTTTTACGGCGACCCCACGGCAACTCTGCGCGTGATCGGCATCACGGGGACCAACGGCAAGACCACCACCGCCTTCCTGTTGCGCGAGGTGCTCGAGGCGGCCGGTACCCCCACCGGCCTCCTGGGGACGGTGAGGCAGGTCGTGGGCGGCACCGAGGAGCCCGTCGAGCGGACCACGCCGGAGGCGGTGGATCTTCAGGCCACCTTCCGAAGGATGCTCGAGGGGGGCGACCGTGCCTGCGTGATGGAGGTCTCCTCGCACGCTCTCGAGCTCGGCCGGGTGGCGGGCATTCGCTTCGCGTGCAGGGCTTTCATGAACCTCACGCAGGACCACCTCGACTTTCACGAGACGATGGAGGCCTACTACGAGGCCAAGCGCCGCCTGTTCGAGGCCCCGGGCCCCGCGGTGGTAAACGTGGACGACCGGTACGGGCGGCGGCTCGCCGGTGAGATCGAGGCGATGACCTTCGGCATCGAGTCCTCCGACGCCGATCTGCGCGCGCGGGATGTGCGCTTCGACCTCGGTGGAGCCTCGTTCACCGCCGAGACCCCGGAAGGCCCGCTCGAGCTCACCACCCGGCTGCCCGGCCTCTTCAACGTGCAGAACGCGCTCGCGGCCCTCGGAGCGGCGCGCTCGCTCGGCGTGGCTCCGGAGACCATCCGGTCGGCGCTCGCGGGAGCGCAACGGGTGCCCGGCCGCTTCGAGCCGGTCGAGGAGGGCCAGTCCTTCGGCGTGCTCGTGGACTATGCCCACACGCCGGACTCGTTGGAGAACGTGCTGCGTGCCGCTCGCGAGCTCACCCTGGGCCGCCTGCATGTGGCTTTTGGTGCAGGCGGCGATCGCGACCGTGGCAAGCGCCCCCTGATGGGAGAGGTGGCCGTGCGCCTGGCCGATCGCGTGATCGTGACCTCGGACAACCCTCGCTCCGAGGACCCGGAGATGATCCTCGACGAGATCGTGGCGGGGGCCGGCACCGGGGTCGACCGGGAGGTGGACCGCCGCCGGGCGATAGCGCTCTTGATCGAGGGGGCAGAGCCGGGAGACGTGGTGGTGATCGCGGGCAAGGGACACGAGCAGGGCCAGGAGTTCGAGGGAGGTCGCAAGGAGCCCTTTGACGACGTGACCGTGGCGCGCGAGGTGCTGCGCGGCAGAGCCGGCCTGGAGCCGGGCCGGAGTGGCGGAGCGTGAACGGGCGCACGACCGGTTGGGTGGCCGAGGCGGCGGCTGCGCAGCTGGTGGCCGGCGAGCCCGGGCGCCCCGGGCCTCGGCGCGCGGTGATCGATACGCGCGAGGCCAGGGAGGGAGACCTGTTCGTGGGCCTCCGCGGCGAGCATGCCGACGGCGGGAGCTTTGCGGGCGATGCCCTGAACGCCGGCGCCTGGGGAGTGCTCGTTTCGCCGGAGCACGGGGAACGCGCCGCTGCGGCCGCCGGGGACCCCACGACCGCGGCCGCCCCGGGAGAACCCGTCGTGCTCACCGCCGCGGATCCACTGACTGCCCTCCAAGGTCTCGCCCGCGCATGGCGGCGCGAGCTGGCCTGCCCGGTCATCGGGGTCACGGGCTCAACCGGAAAGACCTCAACCAAGGACATTCTCGCGGCGCTGCTCTCGCCGCGACTTCGCACGCACTGCAACCGCGAAAACCTGAACACCGAGATCGGCCTGCCGCTCACCATCCTCGAGGCCGGCGCAGGGACCGAGGCCATGGTGCTCGAGATGGCGATGCGCGGGGAGGGTCAGATCGCCGAACTGGTCAGCGTCGCGGAGCCCGACGTGGGGGTGATCGTGAACGTGGGGCCGGTGCACCTCGAGCTGCTGGGCACCGTCGAGCGGGTGGCTGCCGCCAAGGCCGAGCTGATCCGCGACCTGCGCCCCGAAGCCGCCTGTGTCGTGCCCGCGAGCGAGCCACTCCTGCAGGCACACCTTCGCGAAGACCTCGACACGATCACCTTCGGACCCGGCGGACAGGTGATGCTGCTGAGCTTTGACCGCGGGAGGGCAGAGATCGAGGCACGGGGAGAGCTGATCAACCTCGAGCTTCCCTACTCCGAGCCCTACAACCTGCTCAACACCCTGGCCGCGGTCGGTGCCGTCAAGGCGCTCGGCGTCAAGCCCACCGGCAGGGTCGACGTTCGGTTTTCCTCGCTGCGCGGAGAGGTAGTGGAGCTGCCCGGCGGCGTGACGGTCGTGAACGACTGCTACAACGCCAATCCGATGTCGATGCGGGCCGCCCTCCAGCACCTGGCCGAGACGCCCGCCCAGCGGCGCGTGGCGGTGCTCGGCACGATGGCCGAGCTCGGGCCCGGCTCTGAGGACTTTCACCGGGAGATCGGTAAGGAGGCCGCGGCGCTGGGGATCGACGTGCTCGTGACGGTGGGCGACGAGGCCTCGGCGGGCTACTCGCGCGGGTTCGACGGTGAGAGCTACGCCGCCGCCACGCCGGAGGAGGCGGGCGCACTGCTCGAGGAGCTCGGGATGCCTGGCGATCGCGTCCTTATCAAGGGCTCGCGCTCCGCGGGGCTGGAACGGGTCATGGCGTAGTGGGTGAGATCCTGATCGGGGGGATGGCCTCCCTGCTGATCTGCATCTTCCTGGGGCCGAAGTTCATCACCTGGCTGCGCGAGCGCGAGTTCGGCCAGCACATCCGCGAGGACGGACCCGAGGGCCACCACGAGAAGGCGGGAACGCCCACGATGGGCGGGCTCGTGGTCTTCCTGGCCGTCTCGGTGCCATTCCTGATCCTGAGTGACTACCGGGCGGTCAGCCTCGCCGTCTTTGGCACCGCGATCGCAGCCGCCGCGCTCGGCTTCGCCGACGACTGGACGAAGATCTCGAAACGGCGCTCGCTCGGCGTCTCCGGACGAGCGAAGCTCGGGGTGCAGGCGGTGATAGCGGTCGCCCTCTGGCTCGCCGCCACCGAGTACGTGGGACTGAACGACACGCTTCGGCTGCGGATCATCGACGCCTCGATAGACCTCGGCTACTTCTACCCCGTCCTGATCCTGCTGGTGCTGCTCGGTGCCACAAACGGGGTGAACCTCACCGACGGCCTCGACGGCCTCGCAGCGGGCTGCTGCGCGATCGTGCTACTGGCCTTCACCGCGATGACGTTCATCACCACCGGGCCGGGCCAGGAGGATCTGGCACTGCTGTCCGCGTGCCTGGTGGGGGCGTGCGTCGGCTTTCTGTGGTTCAACTCCTTTCCGGCGTCCATCTTCATGGGAGATACCGGTGCGTTGGGGCTCGGGGGGGCGATTGCCGCGCTGGCGGTGATGACCAAGACAGAGGTGCTGCTGCTCATCATCGGTGGCATCTTCGTGATCGAGGCCCTGTCCGTCCTGATCCAGGTCTTCGCCTTCCAGCGCTTCCGCCGGCGGGTGTTCCTGATGGCCCCGATCCACCACCACTTCGAGATGCTTGCCTGGTCGGAGACGAAGATCATCCTGCGCTTCTGGATCGTCGCGGCGATCTGCTCGGCGATCGGCTTCACCCTGTATCAGCAGTCGCTCACGTAGGTTGCAGCGTGTGCACGCACGCCCCGGGCTCCCTCGCGGCCCCTACCTGGTGGTGGGCCTGGCTCGCTCCGGCGCGGCGATCGCCCGCACGCTCACCGCTCAC
>JACCUO010000012.1 GCA_013811765.1 Thermoleophilaceae bacterium
CGGATAGGCCCTGACCGCTCAGGCGGCCTCGAGCCCGCGCACATCCTGCGGGCGCACCGGCGCGTGGCGCCCCGTGGCCGTCTCGAGCAGCAGCGCACCGTCCTCGATCGTCCCGACGGCCCTTCCCTCGGCCACGGGGCCGGTGCCGGCGAGGAAACGAACGCGGACCTGCCGGCCGATCGTTGCACACGCGCGTTGGTAGCGATCGATCACCACGTTCTCCGGCGCCGCGCGCGCCGACTCGATCGCCTCCAGCACCGCCCCGATCACCTCGGCCCGGGGCGGCCCGGCGGTGGGCAGCCACATGTCCACCACGCCGAAGTCCACCCTGCCGGCGCCAAGCGCGATCTTAATCCCCACGGCCGCCACCGTCTCACCCTCGCGCCGGACCACGTCGGGCCACTCGATCCTGGCAGCCTCGCCGCACGTCTCGGCCAGAGCGGACAGCACGACGGTGTAAAGCCAGCCCTCCCGCTCTGCCGGCAGCGAAGGGCGCAGCACGAGTGAGAACCCGAGCCCCTCCCCGGGCGCGATCGTCCATGGACGGCCGGCATGCCCTCGCGGGGACAGCTGGTGGTCGGCCACCACCACGGCGCCGTCCGGAGCACCTGAGTTCGCCCAGCCGAGCGCGGCCGACCCGGTGGACACAAGCGCTACGTAGCTCCGAACGTCACGGTCGGGCAGTGCAGCCTCAAGTGCATCGGGCGTGAGGTCGGCGCTCAGCTGCAAGAGTCGGTGATATCACGGCCCCCGTGTCGGCCTCTCCCTAGACTCCCGGACATGAGATTCCGACTGACCTCCAAGGTACTGATCGCCCTCCTGACGATGATGTTCGCCGGCGCCCTGGTCGCCTGCGGCAGCGACGACGAGGAGAAGAGTTCCGCCGGCGCACCCGAAGCCGGCAAGACCGAGAAGATCGAGCAGGCGTTCCTGACGGGGATGGTCCACCACCACGAGACGGCGATCGAGATGTCCGAGATCGCTGAGCAGCGCTCAAAGGATCCGTACATCAAGAAGCTGGCCGGGCAGATCAAGGCCACCCAGGAGCGTGAGATGGAGGATATGCGCATGATCCACAAGCGGCTGCTCGGCTCAGAGCTGCGCCCGGATCCCCGCGGACACGACGGACTTGGCCTCAACGCTCAAGAGGCGGGCATGACCCACGACGCAGGGACCAACCAGAAGCTGGCAGCGGCCAATCCCTTCGACCGCGCCTTCGTCGACGAGATGGTCCCGCATCACGAGGGAGCGCTCAGGATGGCCGAGGTGGTCCTCGCCCACACCAAGGATCCCGAGCTTCGCAAGCTGGCCGAGAACATCGTCACCACGCAGGTGGCGGAGGTGAAGGGGATGAACGCCTTTCGCACCAGGGAGTTCGGGGGTCCGGTGCCCAAGCAGGCGGGCCACGGCCGCGGCGAGAAGCCCGCGGGCGAGGAACACGGCGCGGGCCACTCCGGCTGAGGCGGCCATGCGGCCACGCAGTCGGCCCTTCAGCCGACGCGTCATGTCTAGAGCCGCTCCAGATCCTGAGCCACCCGGCGCACCAGCGGGATCACGAGCGGCTCCCCCAGCCGCACCGCCTCGGCGACCGCAAGCCCGGCGAGGACGTCGATGAGGTAGTGCTCCCCGAGGTAGACCACCGAGAAGCTCGCGAGGGCCACGTAGGTCCACCCCAGCACGCCGTACACGACGTTCACCTCCGCGAGGGCCATCGCAGTGATCGCCGCCGCGGCGATGTGATCGGAGGGCATCGACCCCCACGGGTTGCCCGGAGTCTCGTCCACCTCCAGCCTGGGCTTGTTGCGTAAGTCGCGGATCACGTGGCGGGTGACGCGCTCGACCCCGCGGCCCATCCTCCCCTCCGACTCGGAGGCCCACCACGGCGGCGCGGTGGGCACCAGCCAGTAGAAGGGCGTCGTGAGGTGGTAGGCCGCGGCAAGCCGCCCGGTCGCGCGCGGGACAAACTGCTCGTGGCGGATCAAGATCCAGCCGAGCACCAGATGCGGGACAAACCACGATCCGTAGATAACGGTCACGGCCCTGTCGAGCGCTGTCACACGCCCTGGCTCGCGCAGCGCCCGCTGCAGACGAAGGGTCGGCGGGATCCCGCCGCCGATCAGACTGTCGGCGCGGATCGGATAGTCCACGTGGAGGCGCTCTCGAAGCTCCTCCGGGTTGTCATAAGGCAGCTCCCAGGTCACCTTGAACACCCACATGTAGGTCGCCCCGACGGCCACGTAACGCAGCCTGCCGCGTGGTGTGACCGCGGCCACCGCCAGCGGAGCGAGCGACGCGACGGGAAGCGCCACGGCCTGCCGCACGCCAAGGCGTTTGCGCATGACGACCACCGCGACTGCGGCCGGCACATAGGTGGCAAGCAGCCAGCGCGCTGTCGGCCGCCCGGAGCGCCACCTGAAAAAGAGCCTGCGCGGCGCTTCGCGGAGCCAACGCGCGGTTGCCGCGGGGCGCTCGAGCCCGGTCCGGCGATACGTGGCCGAACGAGTTCGCCAAGGATGCCGAGCCACGAGGCGTCATAGTATCTCTGGAGGGCCATGGCGCGGCTTGGTGTGTGAGCCGGCCGGTCGCACCCGCCCCGCGCCACTGGGGGGCAGGAGCGCCCGTGGGGCGAGGGCGTCGTCCGTTGGGTGGGCGGCGATCGCGGGCACTAGCCTTCGCGTTCAGGGCCGCTGGGCCGGCCCGCCCGGCTCAGAGGTAGCGCATCGGATCCACGGGGCTCCCCCCGACCCGGGTCTCGAAGTGCAGGTGGTCTCCGAAACAGTGGCCGGTACAGCCCACGAGCCCGATCGGCTCTCCCTGCCTGACGACCACGCCCTTCTCGGTCAGGAAGCGCGACAGGTGCGCGTAACAGGTCGTGAAGGTGGCGGTGTGCTGCAGGCAGACGTAGTTGCCATACCCGCCGGTGGGTCCCGCTATCGCCACCGCGCCGTTCGCTGCGGCCCGGATCACCGTTCCGGCCGGTGCGGCGATGTCGATCCCGGCGTGCAGCCGGCCCCATCGCTGACCGAAGGGTGACACCAAGGGCCCGTTCACCGGCCATGCCAGTCCACCGGCTCCGAGCCGGAGCGGACCGTCGTAGCTCGCGGCCGCGGCGCTCAGTGCCTTGCGAACCCGCGCCTGCTCTTTCTCAATTGCCTCGAGATCCTCGAGGTCGCGCCGAAGACGGGCGTTCTCCTTCAACACACGGTCAGGTAGGGGCTCCTCGTCAGCGGTCTCCTCCGGCTCCCGGCCGTTTCGCGGTGAGGCCCCGCCGAGATTCTCCTGCGCGGGGGACTGCGGTCGCCGCTTGTCCCGGTCCCGGCGTGCCTGCTCTGCCACCGAGGCGTCGAGCCGCGGCTCGGCTTCGTGGGTAGCCAAGCTCTCGTCCGAGCTCTCCAGGATGCCGGCCGCCGTGCCCGCGATCCAGAGAGCGACGATCGCCGTGACCGCCGACAGGCCCCACAGGACGCGCGCTGGACGGCCGCTCGGGGACGGGTCCTCGGGGTCGATCTGTCGCGTGCTTCGTCGTAACAAGAGGGTCGGGTAAGCGTAGCCCGGAGGACTCGGAGCGAGCCGGGCCCCTCAGGCGCCGACGACCGCTACACCCGCAGCGCGGCATCCCGGCGCCCGGAGCGACGGTCACATCCCCAGGGGAGTAGGACACCGGGTGATATTGATGACCACAGGGGCCCCGGGGCCGGACGAGAACTACAGGCACAAGGAGGAGGTACACCGGTGCGATTCATGGTCATGGTCAAGGCAAACGAGCAAACCGAGGCAGGCGTCATGCCGAGCGAGGAGCTACTCGCCGCGATGGGGAAGTACAACGAGGAGCTGGCCAAGGCCGGCGTCCTCCTCGCGGGTGAGGGGCTCCAGCCGAGCTCC
>JACCUO010000024.1 GCA_013811765.1 Thermoleophilaceae bacterium
GGTCATCGGCGACCCTCACCCCGGGCACGCGGACCGTCGTGGCCTTCCACTTCTTGGTGACCATGCCCGACAGGCCGGCCTTGGCCATCAGCCGCTCGACCCTTTTGCGGGCGATCCGCTCGCCGTCTTCGATAACGAGGTCCGACCAGATCCTCGGCGACCCGTAGGTGCCGCGCGAGCGCTTGTGCAACACGCCGATCCGGTCCGAGAGCCGCTCGTCCTCGCGCGCCCTCGCGGAGGGCTCGCGTGCCACCCAGGCGTGATACCCCGACCGGGAAACCTCGAGGACCCGGCACATCATGATGATCGAGTGCTCGGCCTTCTTCGCCGCGACGAACCGGAAAATCCTCACCGGGTCCCGCTTTCCCTCGCGAAGAAGGCCGCGGCTTTTTTTAGGATCTCGCGCTCCTCGGTGACCGTACGCAGCTCGCGCCGCAAGCGGCGCAGCTCGTCGCGCTCGTCAGAGGTCAGGCCGACGGCCTTGCCCTCCTCGACGTCGATCTGGCGGCTCCAGTTACGCAGCGATTGCGGGGAGCAGCCCAGCTCCCTCGCCAGCTGCGGGATCGTGCGATCGCTGCTGCACAGCAACCGCACGGCCTCCTGACGGAACTCCAACGTATACGGCGGGGTCTTTGGCATCTACAGACATCCTCTCGAACCGAGCGCTCCGCTCAGTCACAGGCTGTCCACGAAACCGGGGGAACTCCAAGGTGTGTGCCAACGGTGACCGTCTCGGGAACACCTTCGCCGTCGCCCGCAACGGTCGCTAGGGTGACAGGGCATGATCAGAAAAGAGGCAGCCATCGTCATCCGCCGTCCGGTGCGGACCGTGTTCCCGTTCGTCGCGGATGCCGAGAACGTGCACCACTTTCGTTCGGACGTGGTCGCGGTCACGCGAACCTCCGGGACTCCCACGGCGGTTGGCGCGACCTATCGCCAGGTGGTGAAGTTCGCGGGGCGGGAGGTGGAGGTGTGGATCGAGAACACCGAGTACGAGCCTGAGCGCAAGCTCTCGTTCACCGCCCACAAGCCCGATTCGGTGACGGTGAGAACGGCCTTCAGCTTCCAGACGATCGAGCTCGAGCACACCCGCGTGGCGGTCAAGACCGAGGGTGACGCTCGCAGTATCAGTGGGCTCGCACGGTCCCTGCAGAAGCGAGAGGTGGAAGCTCTCCGCGACCTGCAGCGCAGCCTCGAGTCGCGCCCGGCCGAGCTGTAGCCGACCGCCCGGGGCGGTCCGGGAGGAGGGCTCCCGGGCGCTTCAGCGCGCCGCCGCGGCCAGCCCGCAACAATGACCGCGATGGCAGCCACCCAGACCAGGCCGGCGGGCGCAAGCCGGGTTCCCGGTTACGCGGCGGACCTCGGCCGTGACGAGCGCCCCCACCCGCCGCCCCTTCTGCTCGGCGCTGGCCTTGCCGCCGCGGTCCTGTATGCGGCCTTCGCCAGCGGCGCGATCGGAATCCCCGATGAGAGCCGGCTCCAGCTGATCATCGCGGCGATCGCCCTGCCGACCCTCGCCGCGACGCTCTTCGGCACGCTGCGGTTCGAGGCTTCGGGCCGGGCTGTGGCGGGGATCGGGCTGATCGCCGGCTTCGCGGCGTGGTCGGCACTGTCGATCACCTGGTCGGTTGCCCCCGACGAGACTTGGCTCGAGGTGAACCGAGCGGTCGCCTACGGGTTGGTGGCCGCCCTCGGCGTGGTCCTGGGGTCGAGCCTCCCGCGGGCGGTGGAGCGGGTGGCCCTCGGCTACCTCGCCGTCGCCGTCGTCGTGGCCCTCTACGCGCTCGGCGGCAAGCTCGCGCCGTGGGTGGAGATTCCAGGGCTGCTCGACCTCGACCACGCCAACGGGATCTCGCGCCTGCGGGCCCCGATCGAGTACTGGAACGCCCTCGGCCTGTTCTGCGTGCTGGCGGTGCCGGTGGCCGTACGCGCAGCGGCCGATCTCGAGCGCTCCGCGCGCTTTAGGGTGGCCGCGCTCGCGGGGCTGGTCCTCCTCTTGACGACCCTCGCGCTCACCTACTCCCGCGGTGGGCTGCTGGTGCTCGTCGCGGCGCTGGCGCTGATCGTGGCGATCGGGCCCGACCGCCTCACGCTGGCCGCGGTGGCCGGCATCGGGATCCTCGGCTGCGCGCCGGCGGTGCTCGTGGGGGTGATGAGAGACGATCTCACCTCCACGAAGATCGGCGGCCTCTCCCTCAGCTCGCGCGCCGACGATGGGGCGCTCATGCTCGCCGCGCTGCTGGCCGGGCTGATCCTGGCGGCCGTGCTCCAGCGCCGCGTCACCCGCTCACCGCAGGGCATCTCGCTCTCCGAGCAGGGCGCCTTCCTGCTGCGGCGCGGCTCGGCCGCCGCCGCCGCCATCGCAGCAGCGCTGCTGTTCGCGGCCCTCGCCTTCTCCGAGCGGGGCGTGTCCGGCACGATCAGCCACCGGGTCGATTCATTCACCGAGGCGAAGGTGGACAGGCAAAACGATCCCGCCCGAATCCTGCAGACCAACTCGGGCAACCGCTGGGTCTGGTGGCAGGAGGCGGCGGGCGCCTGGTGGGATCGCCCGTTCGTGGGTCACGGCGCAGGATCGTTCCCACTCGTGCACCGCGCCTACCGCCAGAACATCATCGACGTGCGCCAGCCCCACAGCGTGCCGCTCGAGTTCCTCTCGGAGACGGGCCTGATCGGCGCCGCCCTCGGCCTCGGGGGCCTCGCGCTCCTGGGCCTCGCGGCCACCACGTCCACCCTCAGTCGCGCGCCTTCACGAGAGCGCGCCTACGGTGCCGCCCTGCTGGCGGGCTCCGCGGCGTGGGGGCTCCACATCTGGGTGGACTGGGACTGGGACATCCCGGCGGTCACCCTGCCGCTGATGGTCTTTCTGGGCGTGCTCGCGGCCCGGGCGCCCGCCCCGCCTGGGGCGAACGGCGCGGCGAGGCGGTTCTCGCCGGCGCTCGGGAT
>JACCUO010000051.1 GCA_013811765.1 Thermoleophilaceae bacterium
CGCCCGCCCTCTGCGCGCCGCAACCGGGCTGCTGGCGGGCAACGAGCGCGCCCGCCGCGCGGCGCGCCTCCTGGGTGACCTCTCGGAGGCCGAGCGGCTCGTGCGGCTGACCGAGATCACCGACGACGACCTGCGAACGCGGCTGGTGGGAAGTGCCGGGGCGGAGGCCTCCACCGAGCGGCTGGGACTGGCCGAGAACGTCCTTGGCGACGTTGCGGGGCGCGGGCTCGTGGAGCAGGCGCTCTACCTCGACACGAGGCTGATCCTGCCGGACGCGCTGCTCGTGTGTGCGGACAAGATGTCGATGTCCGCGAGCCTCGAGCAGCGGGTGCCTTTTCTGGATCTCGAGCTGATGCGTTTCGTCGAGCGGATTCCTGCCCGCATGCGGGTGCGGCCACGAGCGGGGAAGCGCCTGCACCGCCAGTCGATGGCCCGCCTTCTCCCAAACGAGATCATCAGCCGCCCCAAGCACGGCTTCTCTACTCCCTACGACACCTGGTTGCGCCAGTCGCTCGGCGAAGAGGTCGAGCGACGCTACGCCGAGCGCGCGGGCCTGGGCGAGCTGATCGACCCCCGCACCGTCGCCGAGCTCGTGGCCGCGCACCGCTCCGGCCGGGCCGACTACAAGGGCATCCTCTACTGCCTGCTCGAGTTCTCGCAGTGGCACCGGGCCTTCATCGAGGACTCCGCCGCAGTTGCCCAATGAGCGAGCGCGGGCGCATTCTCTTCGTGCACAACGGCAAGGCGAGCTTCGTGGCGATCGACCGCGCGATCCTCGCCGAGCGGTGGGAGGTGGAGGACCTCTATCAGCCGGGGCGGGTGCCCAACCTCGTGAAGCTGGTGCCCGCGGTGCTGCGCTCCGACCTGGTGTTCGGCTGGTTTGCCTCGTGGCACACCTTCCTGCCGATCACGCTCGCTTGGGTCCTGGGCAAGCCGTCCGTGCAGATCGTCGGCGGTTTCGACACCGCGAACATGCCCGACATCGGCTACGGCTACCAGCAGGGCGGGGTGCGGAGATGGGCAAGCCGCTGGATCATGAGGCGGGCCGGGCGGCTGATCACCAACTCCCACTATTCGCGCCGCGAGATCGCCGCGAACACACCGATCCCGCCGGAGCGCGTCACCGTCGTCCACCATGGGGTGCCCGATCCGTTTGGCCCGCTCGACGAGAGCCTGCCGCGCGAGCCGCTCGCGCTCACCGTGGGCTCTCTCGTAAAGACCACGCTGATGCAGAAGGGCCATCAGCCCTTCGTGGAGGCTGCGGGGCTCCTGCCTGAGGTGCGGTTCGTGTTCGTGGGCAAGTGGCACGACGAGGCGATCGATCGCCTGCGCGGATTGGCCTCCGGCAACGTGGAGTTCACCGGCCGGCTCTCCGACGAGGACCTGCAGGAGATGTACCGGCGGGCATCGGTCTACGTACAGGCATCGCGCCACGAGGGGTTCGGGCTCGCGGTGGCCGAGGCGATGCTCGCCGGCTGCGTGCCCGTGGTGATGAACGTGACGGCCATGCCCGAGGTCGTGGACGGGGCCGGGGTGCTGATCTCCTCGCAGGACCCCGAAGCCGTGGCCGATGGCGTACGCCAGGCCCTCGCGCTCGGCCCCGACGCCCACCGCCGCGCGCGCGAGCGCATCCTCACCGAGTTTCCGCTCGAGATCCGCCGCGAGGGCATCCAGCGCGTCGTCGCGGAGGCGCTGGACGCGTAGATATAGTCAGTCCCGGTCCCGGGTAAGGCCCGGTCAGACGATCCGCCGCGCCCGACCCCGACCACCGTGACGCCGGACGCGCGGCCCGATCTACCCCTGCCAGACCGACCCACCCATGCCAGACCGAGCCACCCAGATCCACACCGCCGGTACTCACCGACCGAGCGTCCGCGAGCGGGGCCGCATGCGCCGCCGGTTGCGCGAGCAGCGCCGGATGCGTGAGGCACTGCTGCTCGACCTCGGCGCGCTGGTGCTCGAGCTCCAGCGCCAGGGCCGGCGCGAGCCGGAGCTGCTCCAGGCCAAGGCCGCGGAGCTGAGTGCGGTGGACAACGAGGTGCGCGCTCTGGCCAAGGCCCTCGACGCCGGTCACACGGTGCTCGAGCTCGTGGCCACCGGCGTAGCCGGTAGCTGCGGGGGCTGCGGCTCGCTGCTCTCGACCGATGCGCGCTACTGCTCGGCCTGCGGCGCCCCTGCCGTGCCGTCGCTCCAGTCGGATCGGCGCGCCGGCGATGGTGCGGCGCTCGGTTTCGATCGGGATCACGAGCAGGACACGGGCAGGGTCCCCGGCCTGCCGGCCCCGGGACGGTTCGGGCGCATCCGGGAGCGGGCGCGGCGCCGAGACCCCGACGGCTAGCCTCGACTCCGTGCCGCGCTTCTCCAAAGGGTCCTTCCCGCGCAACGACACGACCTGCCCCACCTGCGGCGCGCACGGCGAGGAGGGCCAGCTCGTATGCCTCGAATGCGGGTCCCGGATCGCCCTCGACTACCGCCGTCCGCCCAACTGGCGGCTACCCGTCGCGATCGTAGCCGGGGTCGTCGTGCTCGCGGGTGCCGGGACCGTCTTGGCCCTCAAATCGGTCGGGGACGACGCCGAGCGCGACGTCTCGCGCACCCCCATCAAGGTGAAGGAAGGTCAGGGCGGGGCACGACCAAAGCAGCCGGACTCGGCGGGCAAGGAGAAGGAGAGCTCACGAGCGCCCAAAAAGCCCACGGAGAAAAAGCCCGCGAAGGAGACTCCGGAGTCCCCAACCGGCCTCGTGAAACGCGGAGGGCTCTACAGCTGGCCGCGCGAGCTCAAGGCGTTCACGGTGGTCCTGCTCTCGGCCGAGGACCGCGCCAGCGCCGAGAGCTTCGCGCGCTCCGCGAGCGACGGACAGCCCGCGAAGATCGGCGTGATCCGCGCGGATGACTTCGAGAGCCTGCCGAAGGGCTTCTTCGTGGTCTTTGCGGGGGAATACGAGACCCGCGAGCTCGCGGAGCGGACCGCCGATCGTCTTGCGGGGCGGTTTCCGGGCTCTTTCCCGCAGCTGGTCGAGCGCTGAGAGCCGCTAGCTAGCTGCCGCCGCCCACGCCCGGCCAGTAGCGCCCCACCTGTTCGGCAGCCGCGCCCGCCAACGGGCCGGCCTCCACCTCCGGGGTCGAACCCCCTTCGGCAAGCCCGGTCATGGTCGCGGCGACGGATGCGGCGAGGGAGTCCACGTCATAGCCCCCCTCGAGCACGGCGCCGGCCGGGGCACCCACCTCGTCGGCGAGCGCACGCACCCGGCGAGCCATCGTGCCGAAGTCCTCCGTGTCGAGCATACAGTCGGCCAGCGGGTCCTTACGGTGTGCGTCAAACCCCGCGGAGACGAGCACGAGGTCCGGTCCGAAGTCCCGCGCGGCTGGCACCACGACATGCTCCAACAGGCCGAGCCACTCGTCCGCACCCGAGCCGGCGGGCACCGGTAGGTTGATCGTGAACCCCTCACCCTCGCCCGACCCGGCGTCGGCCGGCGCGCCGGTCCCGGGATAGAAGGGCCACTGGTGGATGCTCACGAAGAGCACCTCGCGGCTGGAGTGAAAGGCGGCCTGCGTGCCATTGCCATGGTGCACATCCCAGTCGATCACCAGTATCCGCTCGGCGCCAAGGGAGTCGAGCGCGTGCCGCGCGGCGATCGCCACGTTGGCGAACAGGCAGAACCCCATCGCGCGCCGGGGCTCTGCGTGGTGACCGGGGGGACGCATTGCGCAGAAGCCCGTCGGGGCGCGTCCGGCGAGCAGCTCCTCGGCCAGCGCGCAGGCCCCCCCTGCGGAGTGCAGGGCGGCATTGAAAGACCCTGAGCTGATTGGAGTGTCCAGATCGAATGGGTGCCGGTTTCGAGAGTGCTCGCGAACCGCCACGACGTGCTGGGAGGAGTGCACGGCGAGCAGCTGCTCCTGGGTGGCGGACGGGGCCTCGCGCACCTCGTATCCGAGCCACTTGCGGGATTCGAGCGCGGCCTCGATGGCCACGATGCGCTCGGGTCGCTCAGGGTGAGCGCCCGTCAAGTGCTCCAGCGACGAGGGGTGGCGAAGATAGAGGGGCGCGGCAATCGCGTTACGGTACCCGGCGATCCGTGCACCGTGCCGCCTCGACACTGCGGAGGGACGTGACCGTGGTGGGAGCGGGTGCGGCCGGGCTGTTCTGCGCCCTCGTGGCCGCGCGCGAGGGCGCGCGGGTGGCGCTCGTGTCGAGCTCCCCGCTGGCAGCGTCGGCGAGCTACTGGGCGCAGGGGGGAATCGCCGCCGCGCTGGCGGTCGACGACACCCCCGCCCGTCACGCCGAGGACACGCTGGCGGCGGGGCGGAGGGCGGCCCGTGAAAGCGCCGTCCGGATGCTCTGTGAGGAGTCACCTGACCGCGTACGGGAACTTCAGCGGCTGGGGGTCCGCTTCGACGCCGATCGTCACGGCGCGCTCGCCCTGGGCCTCGAGGGAGGCCATTCGGCCCGGCGCATCGTGCATGCGGGCGGGGCCGCCACCGGCCGGCGGATCACCCGGCAGCTGTCGGCGTCGGCCGCCACGCACGAGCGGATCGACGTGCTCGAGGGCACCACGGTCGCGGCCCTGCGCGTGACCGACGGACACTGTGTCGGCGTGGCTGCACGGCGCGCGGAGGGCGTCCAGGTGGAGATTTCCTCGCGCGCGACGGTGCTGGCCACCGGCGGCGGCGCTGCACTCTGGGCGCGCAGCACGAACCCTCCCGGCGCCACCGGAATCGGCCTCGCCCTGGCACACGCGGGCGGGGCCCGGCTGGCGGACCTCGAGTTCATCCAGTTCCACCCCACCGCGCTGGTGAGCGCCGGGGCCCGCGACGGCTTCCTGATCACCGAGGCCGTCCGTGGCGAGGGCGCCACGCTCGTGAACCACGCGGGGGAGCGGTTCGTCGACGAGCTCGCCCCGCGTGATGAGGTCGCGCTGGCCATCGAGGCAGAGCTGCGCGAGAGCGGCGAGTCATCGGTGGGCCTCGACCTCCGCGCCGTTGACCTCGAGCGCTTTCCCAACATCGCCGAGGTGCTGGCCGAGATCGGTGTCGACCCTCGCCAGGACACGATCCGGGTGGCCCCCGCCGCCCATTACACGATGGGCGGAGTCGCGACCGACCTCGAAGGGCGCGCGTCGCTCCCCGGCCTCTACGCGGTGGGCGAATGTGCGTGCACGGGCCTGCACGGGGCAAACCGGCTTGCCTCGAACTCGCTCGCCGAGTGTTTCGTGCTGGGCCGCCGTGCGGCGCTCGCTGCGAGCGGAGAGCCGCTGCCCGCCGCCTCTGCGGGGGCGGGCGAGCCGGCCGCGCTTCTAC
>JACCUO010000064.1 GCA_013811765.1 Thermoleophilaceae bacterium
ACCTCGCGGCCGTCGATCTCGAAGGTGACCTCCCCTACCTCGGGGCGCGCCATCGCTAAGCCGGCCCTGCTTCCGAGCTCGCCGCCAGCTCGGCGGCGCCGACGGAGACCTCGCCCAGACCCCGCCGTGCGCGCGCCTCCTCGTTGTGCTGCACGAACTCATCGCGCAGGTACTTGATCATCGCGCGGATCGGCATCGCCATCGAGTCACCCAGCACGCAGAGGCAGTTGCCGATGATGTTCTCCTGGATGTTGTCGAGGATCTCGAGATCCGCCGGCGTGCCCTCGCCGTTGTCCAGGCGCTCGAGCATCTTCACGGTCCAGTTGGTGCCCTCTCGGCAGGGGACGCACTTCCCGCAGGACTCGTGCCGGTAGAACTCGGCCAGCCGCAGCGCCAGCGGCACGATCGGCTGGGTCTCGTCCACCACGATTATCGCGCCCGAGCCGAGCATCGAGCCGGCCTCGGCCATCGACTCGAAGCTGTAGGGCAGGTCCAGGTGCTCGTCGATCAGGACCGGAGCGGAGGACCCACCGGGAAACCAGCACTTCACCTTACGCCCGTCGGGGGGCCCGCCCGCGAGGCCGTAGACGATGTCGCGCGCCTTGATCCCGAGCTCGATCTCGTAGTTGCCCGGGCGCTGCACGTTGCCCGAGACCGAGACCATCTTGGTGCCGGTGGACTTGTCGATTCCCATCGAGCTGAACCACTCGGCGCCCTTCTCGATGATCAGCGGCGCGTTGCAAAGCGTCTCAACGTTGTTGATCAGCGTGGGCCCCTGGTAGAGCCCCTGGGCAGCCGGGAACGGGGGCTTGAGGCGCGGGTTGCCGCGCAGGCCCTCCAGTCCGTCCAGCAAGCCCGTCTCCTCGCCGCAGATATAGGCGCCCTGGCCCCGGTGCACCACGAGCTCGAGGGTGGTCTCCGAGCCGAAGATCCGCTCGCCGACATAGCCCTTCTCGTAGGCCTCGGTCACCGCGGCGTCGAGGATCTTTGCCTGAGTCTCGTACTCGCCACGGATGAAGATGAAGGCGCGCCCCGTTCCCGCAGCGAGCGCGCCGATGATGATGCCCTCGATCAGCAGGTGGGGGTTCTTCTGCATCAACAGCCGGTCCTTGAAGGTGCCCGGCTCGGACTCGTCGGCGTTGCAGCAGAGGTACTTCTCCATCGGGCCCTTCGTCATGAAGCCCGCCTTCATCCCCATCGAGAAGCCCGCGCCGCCGCGCCCGCGCAGCCCGGAGGACTTCAGCTCCTCGACTATCTCCTCCTGGGTCATGTCGAAGAGCGCCTTGCGCGCCGCGCGGTAGCCGCCGAGTCGCTCGTAGACCTCGATCGTGTGCAGGCCCGGCTCGTCGATGTTGGCCGTGAGGACCTTGGTCTCGCTCATGCCGGGCTCGGGTCGGGTGGGGATGGGGGGCCCGGGGGCTGGGAAGCCGAGCCCCCGTCGTCCCACGGCAGGCGGAAGTCGCTGTCCTGCAGGCCGCGTCCAGGGAGCACGTCGCGCCGCTCCTTGACCGCGCTCACCAGCTCAGCGGCGTCGCTCGTGTCCAGGGGGCCGACGTAGCGGCCATCCACCGATGCCATCGGCGCCATGTCGCACGCGCCCAGGCACTCGAACTCGCGCACCTCGCAGTCCTCGAGGCCCTGCTCGCGTGCCTCACGGGCGATCTCGTCGTACACCGACTTGGCGTTCAGCAGGTGACAGGCCACGCTGGTGCACACGTAGACGTAGCGGCTGCCGACCGGCTCGGTGCGCAGCATGTCGTAGAAGGTCGCGACCGAGGAGAGGAAGGCGGGGGTGACCTGCATCACCGCGGCCACCTGGCGCATCGCCTCCGGTGAGCACCAGCCGTGTACGCGCTGGGCGGCGGCGAGCGCCGGGAGGGTGGCCGAGCGCTTCTCCGGATAGCGCCCCATCGCGGCCTGGATCGAAGCGCGCAGCGCCTCCGGAACATCGACCTCGGCCGGGTCTGGCACCAGCGCCGGGTCCTTCTCGAGGTCAGCAGGCTGGTCCCAGCCGAGTGGCATCCGGCGCCTGTCGCGGGGCACTCCTCTCTCGCTCACCGGTCGATTCCTCCGAGGATCGGGTCGAGCATGGCGAGGCAGGCGATGAAGTCGGCGATCACGGTTCCCTCGCCCATGTGCTTGAGCGCCTGAAGGTTCACGAACGACGGATCGCGCATGTGCACCCGCGCGGGCTTGGCCGACCCGTCGGCGAGCACGAAGCAGCCGAGCTCGCCGCGGGGGGACTCGATCGCCACGTAGGCCTCCCCGGGGGGCACGCGGAAGCCCTCGGTCACGAGCTTGAAGTGGTGGATGAGCGCCTCCATCGAGGTGGCCAGCTCGTGGCGCGGCGGTAGCGCCACCTTGCGGTTGCCCGTGATGTAGGGGCCCTCGGGGAGGCCGTCGAGCGCCTGCTGAACGATCCCGACGGACTCGCGGATCTCCGCCATCCGGACGCGGTAGCGGTCGTAGTTGTCGCCCACCGTGCCCACGGGGATCTTGAAGTCGAAGTCTTCATACGAGCAGTAGGGCATCGCCTTGCGCAGGTCCCACGGCTTTCCTGCGGCGCGCAGCAGCGGACCCGTGACGCCCAGCTCGAGGAGCTTCTCGAGCGGCACGATGCCGGTGTTCTGGGTGCGCTGGAGCCAGATCTCGTTTTGGTCGAGCAGTGCCTCGTACTGATCCACTCTGGCGGGCATCTGGGCGAGGAACTCGCGCAGCTTGGCCTCGAAGCCCGGCGGGATGTCCTCCATCACCCCGCCGACCTGGAAGTAGCGGGTGTGAAAGCGCTGCCCGGAGGACATCTCGAACAGGTCGAGGATCAGGTCCCGCTCGCGCAGCGCCCACCAGAGCATCGTTATCGCGCCGATGTCGAGCGCGCCGGTGCCGAGCCAGAAGAGGTGGCTGGCGATCCGGTTCAGCTCCATGTGGATCACGCGCAGGTACTGGGCGCGGGGAGGAACCTCCTCGTCCAGCAGCGTCTCCACCGCCGAGCAGTAGGCGTAGGCGTTGAAGTAGTAGGAGAGGTAGTCCATCCGCTCCACGAACGTGATGGCCTTCCAGTACTCCTGGTCCTCGCAGCTCTTCTCGATGCCGGTGTGCACGTAGCCGATGATCGGCTCGATGTTCCTGACCGTCTCGCCCTCGAGCGTGCAGAGGAGCCTCAGGACCCCGTGGGTGGCCGGGTGGTGGGGGCCGAGGTTGATCGTGAGCAGCTCGGCCTCGCCGCGCTCCTCGCCGCCGTCATCGGCCACTCCGGGCTCGAGCCGGGTACCGGACACGGGCTCTTCCTCGATCGTGCCAATCGAGATCGACTTCTCCCGCTCCCGGTAGTCACTCATACCAGCGCGGGAGCTTGTGCTCGTTGAAGGTGAACAGCACCGGCTCGCCGCCCATCGGAAAGTCCCTGCGCTGCGGGTGGCCCACGTAGTCCTCGGGCATCAGGATCCGCCGGGGGTCCGGGTGGCCGTCGAACACCACCCCGAAGAAGTCGTAGACCTCGCGCTCCTGGAAGTTGGCCGTCGGGAAGAGATCGGTCACGGAGGGCACGTGGGGCTCGTCGACCGTGACCCGGGTCCTGACGCCGAGCCGGTCGCGGCGCTCCATGCTGAGCAGCTGGTAGTGCACGCCCAGGCGCGGCTCCGCCGGCAGGTAGTCGCAGCCGTGAAGGCTGGCGAGGAAACCGTAGGGCTCCTCGTCCCCGTCGCGCAGATAGCGCAGCACGTCGTGCACGCGCGGGGGGGCCACGTCGAGCGTGGCCTGCCCGCGCTCGTGGCCGGTGCCCACGACGGCGTCCTCGGCCACCGCGTCACGCACCCGCTGGGCCACCAGCTCCAGTCCGGTGGCGTCCAAATAATTACCTCCGCGGGGCATCCGGCCCCGCGTCTGAAATCTCCTCCGTGCCATCGGCGCGGTAGCGCTCCCGCCAGCCCAGCTCGGGCTCGCGCGTGATCTTGTCCTGCAGCTTCAGGATCCCGTACATCAGGGCTTCGGGACGTGGGGGGCACCCGGGCACGTAGACGTCGACCGGCAGGAACTTGTCGGCGCCCGCCACCAGCGCGTAGTTGTTGAACATCCCCGCGCTCGAGGCACAGGCGCCCATCGAGATGACCCACTTGGGCTCCAGCATCTGGTCGTAGATGCGGCGGATGATCGGCGCCATCTTGATCGACACGCGGCCCGACAGGATCAGCAGGTCCGCCTGCCGGGGTGAGAAACGGATGACCTCCGCCCCGAAGCGGGACAGGTCGTTTCGCGGCGAGCCGATCACGGTGATCATCTCGATCGCGCAGCAGGCCAGGCCGAAGCCGAGCGGCCAGATGGCGTTCTTGCGCGCCCAGCCCTGGGCGTCCTGGAGCTTCGTCAGCAGCAGCCGCTTCTCCACGTACTCCTCGAGCCCCGCCCCGTCGAGATCTCCCCTCAGCATCTGCTGTGCGCTCAGCTGCTTCGCGCGGAAGTCCTCTTTGGACCCCGACACCTTGGTACGGATCACTTCCATTCGAGCGCCCCCCTTCTCCACACATAGACGAAGGCGACGAGAAGTAGAACGATGAACACGATCATCTCCACGAGGGCGAAAACCCCGATCGCCTCGAGCTGCACCGCGATCGGGTACAGGAACACCACCTCGATGTCGAACAGGATGAAGAGCATCGCCACCA
>JACCUO010000067.1 GCA_013811765.1 Thermoleophilaceae bacterium
CGCCCGCCCCGGAGGCCACGCCCGCCCCAGACGGCGCGCCCGGCGCCGCCCCGCACGGGAACGGCTCCGTGGACGCCACCCCCGTGGCTGCCCGCGTGGCCGCCCACCACGGCCTCGATCTGGCTCAGGTCGCGGGCACCGGCCCACGCGGTCGGGTGACCAAGGAAGACGTGGAGGCTGCGGTGGGGGAAGAGGCTTCCGGCTCCGAGATCACCGCCCTCCGCGGGCCGGCCGCCACCCTGGCCCGCTTCATGGAGGAGAGCCGCTCGATCCCCACGGCCACCAGCTTCCGGACTCTGCCGGTCGAGGCCCTCGACACAAGGCGAAGGCAGCTGAAGGCGGCCGGAATCAAGGTGTCATTCACACACCTGATCGCCTGGGCCATCGTGCAGGCAGTAAAGGACCTGCCGGTCATGGCCCACTCGTTTGCGGAGGTCGAAGGCAAGCCTCACCGCGTGGCGCCCCACGCCGTCAACCTCGGTCTGGCCGTGGACGTGGAGCGCAAGGACGGTACCCGCGGCCTCGTCGTGCCCGTGATCCAGGATGCGGGCGCCACCACCGACTTCGCCCACTTCGTGGCCACCTACGACGAGCTGGTGACCGGCGCGCGAGAGGGCTCACTGCCCCCCGACGCATACCGGAGCGCGAGCATCACGCTCACCAACCCGGGCGGAATAGGCACGGTGGCATCCGTGCCGAGGCTGATGCCGGGACAGGGCACGATCGTCGCCACGGGCGCGATCGGATACCCGCCCGGCCTGGGCGCGGCGGACATGGATCGCCTGCAAGAACTGGGCGTGACAAAGGTCATGACCGTGACCTCGACATACGACCACCGGGTGATCCAGGGGGCGGAGTCCGGCGCGTTCCTCAAGCGGATAGAGGAGCTCCTCCAGGGCGGGGATGGCTTTTACGAGGACGCCTTCGCCGCGCTCGGCGTGGATGTGGCTACCCCTTCCACATCCCCCACGCCGGCCACACCCCTGACGGCACACGAGCCCATTCCGGCGGCCACCGTGCCGGCAGCCTCCGGAATGCCCGACGAGGCTCTGCTTCAGGCAGTTCAAGCGGCCACTTCGGTGGTCAAGGCCCACCGCATGCACGGTCACCTGGCGGCGAGGCTCGATCCACTCGGCTCGGCCCCGCGCGGAGATCCCGCGCTGGACCCTGCCTCGGTGAACCTGACCCCCGATCTGATGCGCCGTATCCCGTCCTCGGTCCTGCGCGTGGCGGTCACGGGCGACACCTTCGCCGAGGCGCTCCCCCACCTCGCAGACACCTACACGGGGACGATCGCCTACGAGATCGAGCACATCTCCGGCCATAACCGGCGCATGTGGCTACGGGAGGCGGTCGAGTCGGGTAGGCACCGCACCCCACTCGAGCTCGAGGAAAAGCGCCGCCTACTGGAGCGGCTGTCGGAGGTGGAGGCGCTGGAGAGCTACCTGCACAAGGCCTTCCTCGGCAAGAAGCAGTTCTCGATCGAGGGCCTCGACGTGCTCGTGCCGATGCTCGACGAGGCGATCGAGCTCTCGGCCGGCGCCGGGGCCCGCGAGGTGGTGCTCGGCATGGCCCACCGAGGCCGTTTGAACGTGCTCGCCCACACGGTGGGCCGCCCCTACCAGTCGATCCTGGTCGAGTTCGAGGGCGAGCAGAAGCTCTCGGCCGACACGGCGGCGCCCGAAGGGGGCACGGGCGACGTGAAGTACCACTACGGCGCCTCGGGCACCTATCGGACCGTGGCGGGCAAGGACGTGACCGTGACACTGTCGCCCAACCCGAGCCATCTCGAGTACGTGAACCCTGTCATAGAGGGGCGCGCGCGCGCCGACCAGACGAGCCGCAAGGGTCGCGTGATCAGCCACGACCCGAGCCTTGTCGTGCCCGTCTTGATCCATGGCGACGCCGCCTTCCCGGGACAGGGAATCGTGGCCGAGACGCTCAACCTGCAGGCGCTGGCCGGCTACACCACCGGCGGCACCGTGCACATCATCGCCAACAACCAGCTCGGCTTCACGACCGATCCGAGCGAGAGCCGTTCCACCCGCTACGCCTCCGACCTCGCCAAGGGCTTCGACATCCCGATCATCCACGTGAACGCAGACGATGTGGAGGCGTGCATCGCGGCGGTGAGGCTGGCGGTTGCCTTCCGCAACGAGTTCGGCCGCGACGCCCTCATCGACCTGATCGGCTACCGCCGCTTCGGCCACAACGAGACGGACGAGCCGGCCTACACCCAGCCGGGAATGTACGAGAAGATCAAGAAGCACCCTCCGGCGCGCCAGGTCTACGCCGAGAGACTGCAGGCCGAGGGCGTGGTATCCGAGGCGGACGCGCAAGAGCGGGCGAAGGCCGCATACGCGCGCGTCTCGGACGCACACGCGGAGCTGAAGGAGTCGATCGCGGGACCGCCGGACACCGGGCAGCACGAGCTCGACCGCACGATGAGCCGTGAGCCGAGGACCACCCTGCCCGAGGATTTGCTGCGCTCGCTCAACGATCAGCTCGGGAGGGTCCCCAACGGGTTCTCGATACACCGCAAGCTGAGGCCATTCCTCGAGAAGCGGAAGGCCGCCGCGGCCGGCGGCGCGACGGTGGACTGGGCCCACGCCGAAGCGCTGGCGTTCGCCTCACTGCTCGCGCTCGGCGTTCCGCTGCGGCTGACGGGCCAGGACACAGAGCGCGGCACCTTCAGCCAGCGCCATCTGGTGCTCCACGACGCCTCCACCGGGGAGCGCTGGTGCCCGCTGCAGAACCTTCCGAGCGCCGTCTCGCCGTTCGAGCTGCACAACAGCCCGCTCTCCGAGCAGGCCTGTCTCGGCTTCGAGTACGGCTACAGCGTGCAGGACCCCGACGCGCTCGTGCTCTGGGAGGCCCAGTTCGGTGACTTCGTGAACAGCGCCCAGGTGATCATCGACCAGTTCATGAGCTCCGGGCTGGCCAAGTGGGGGCAGACCTCACGCCTGACGCTGCTGCTCCCGCACGGCTACGAGGGCTCGGGACCGGAGCACTCGAGCGGCCGTGTCGAGCGGTTCCTGCAGGCCTGCGCGGAGGGCAACATGCGCGTGGCCAACGTCACGACACCTGCCCAGTACTTCCACCTGCTGCGCCGCCAGGCGCTCGTCGGCAAGCCGCGACCGCTCGTGGTGATGACACCCAAGAGCCTGCTCCGCCTGCCGGCCGCCGTCTCGACGCTCGACGAGCTGGCGAGCGGCCGCTTCCAGAAGGTGATCGACGACGAGGTGTTCTCCTCCGATGAGCGCCCGCGGGAGGAGGTGAAAAAGCTCGTACTGTGCTCCGGCAAGGTCTTCTACGACATCTCCGGCCACGAGGAACGCCTGAACGCCCGGCACATCGCCGTGGCGCGCACGGAGCTGCTCTATCCGTTCCCCGAGGAGGAATTGCGGGAGCTGATGGCGAGCTACCGCAACCTGAAGCAGGTGACCTGGGTGCAGGAGGAACCTCGAAACATGGGCGCTCGGGCTTTTTTCCGCCGCCGGATGGCGGCCATCCTCCCCGAGGACCTGCACTACCACTATGTGGGGCGCCGGCTGCGAGCCTCGACCGGCGAGGGCTACGCCGCGGCCCACCGCGAGGAACAGGCGCGCATCGTACGCGTCGCCCTCGACCTCGAGGAGGACGTCCTCGCTCCCGACGCCTCCGCGGAACGCCCCATGCTGTGAGCACCGGGGGCTCCCGCGCCCGGACCCCCGGCGCCACTCGCGCTACGGCCACCCGTGACCGTTTCGACGGCGCTTAACGCTTGTGCTTCTGGCCCTCGCCCATCTGTCGCGAGATCTCGCTCCCGCCCAGCCGGCGCTGAAGTGCCGCCAGGGCCGCCGGCGCGATCCCCCCGACCCAGCCTCCCGCGCGCACCGTCAGGGGTGCCACGTCGATCTCGGCGCGTCCGGTCTCGACGCCTTTCACCACCGCGGCCGCGACCTGCTCCGGCGAGCGGGTCCCCACCCACGGCGGGAGCGTCACACCGGAGTCGTGGAACATTCCCGCCTCCCTGATGAAGCCGGGGAGGACCGTGGTCACCCCGACTCCCGTGCCGATCAGGTCCTCGCGCAGACCGAACGCGAACCCGCGCATACCGAACTTCGTGCCCGAGTAGAGCGACGAGCCGGGGCTCGAGACCTTTCCGGCGATCGAGGCGATGAACACCAGGTGACCACTGCCGCGATCCACCATCGCGGGCGTCAGCGCGCGAGCAAGCTGCATCGGCGAGCGTAGGTTCACGTCGAGCGCCCTGTCGATCTCGCGCGGCTCGAAGTCCAGGAACGGGCCGCTGGCGGGGAGTGCTGCGTTGGCCACGAAAAGATCGACCCCGGCGGCCTCCTGTGCCAGCGACTCCACCGCCCCGGCGTCGGTGAGGTCCGCGGGGAGCACCTCCGCTCGCTCTCCCAGCTCGTCGTGAAGCCGCGCGAGCATCTCCGCTCGCCGCGATGTGAGGATGACGGTGGCCCCCCGCGCGTGGAGTTCACGGGCGACGGCGTGGCCGATGCCGCCGCTGGCGCCGGTGATCAGTGCCCTGCAGCCGTCCAGCGTCAGCGCCAAGGAAGCACCGTGTCACGGATCTGATCGCGCGCGCCGACGACGCTAGCCGACCGGCAGCTGAGCATCGAGCACGACCTCGACTTCGTCGCGCACCTTGAGCGCGCCCATCAGGCCCTTGTAGGGCTTGATCCCCCAGTCGCTCTGCGTGAGCGGGATCGTGCCGTTGACCTTCCCGTCCGAGCCGATCGTAAGCTGGAAGCTGATCGGCCGGGTCTCACCGGCCATGGCAACCTCGCCACTCATGGAGACCGGACCGCCGGAGTCGCCCTCGACGCTCGTGGACCGGAAGGTGATCGCCTGCCCCTTCAAGACCTTGTCGTCGATGCTCTTGTTGATATCGGCGCGGTCCTTGTCGTTCAGCGGCTTGGCGCCACCATGGCCATCGCGCACCTCGAGGGAGCGGGGGTCTGCGCTCAGCTCGACGGCCAGCTCGCCCGGCGCCTCGCCGGCCTCGACCGTCGCCTTCCAGCTGGTGACCTCGATGATGAGATCGTGGCCGGCCTTGGCCGCCATGCCCTCGCGGTAGGTCTTCACCTGAAGAGTGCCCTCGCCCGGGCCTACGGTGTGCGTGCCGGGCTGCATCGGCCGGGCAGACTAGCGGATCAGAGCTCGGTGCCGTGCTCGCCCGAGTTTGTCAATGGCCGTCACCCCCCGCCGGCCTTGGCGATGCCGCGGCTGATCATGTAGCGCCGCTGGGCAAACCCTGGACGTTTAGCGGAATGCCCGCCAGACCAGCCGCAGCGCAACTATCGGGGTGCTCAGCAGGCCCAGCGCCAGGGGCAGGCAGCAGCCGCAGCCTCGAACCTGAACGTTGCCGCGCCGTGGCCGGCGGCGCCCGCCTATGCGCATTGGCGATCACCCGCCCGCGATCGTCCTCGCGCTCGGGGGGTCATCAAACGACGTCCTCCGGCGTGCGCTCGAGCGTGGCCGCGAGCTCGTCGAGCGCTGCTTGCTCCTGGTCGCTCACCTGCTTGCCCCCCACACCCATGAAGCCGCCCTCCTTGTGGGCCTTCGCGGCGGCCTCCGCAAGCGACATCACGAAGCGCTTGTAAGCCTCGACCTCTTCGGGCGAAGCCTTCTGCTCCAGGAGCTGGAGGGCCTCCCGCAGGCGCTCCGAGCTGGCGCGCCCGATGTCACCGGCAGCGCGCACCCGCTCCGGGTCGACGGACGGGGGCGCGGCCACGAGGTCGTCGAGCAGTTCGCTCTCGCCCTGCTGTTGGCGGGCCTTCGCGTAGGTCTGGCCCATCGCCAGGCTCTCGCGGATCGTGCCGCCGCGGGCTGCGGTGATCACCCGCATGCCTGCGAGCAGTGGTCCCTCGGCGATGGTGGACCACTCGTCGGCGTTGAAATCTGCCTTCTTCGTCATCTCTCTCGTCCTTCCGGGTCACGTTATTGGAGAACGATGCGTGTACCCAACTGAGCGAAGCTGAACCGCGAGTGCAGGTCCGCTTGGCGGCAGGGGCGACGGCGCTCGCCTACGGCCGGGGGTGAGAAGTGGAGCCGGATGTCGGCTGGATCAGCCGCCCGCTAGGCGATCAAAGCCCGGCGCAACGCGATCGCCACTGCCTGCACGCGCCCACCGGCCTCGAGCTTCTTGATCGCGCGGCCGAGGTCGTTCTTCACCGTCCCCGCGGACAGGCTGATCCGCCCGGCCACCTCCTCGGTGTGGAGGCCTTCGGCCAGTAGCTGGAGGATCTCCCTCTCGCGCTCCGACAGCGTCTCGCCGGGCCGCCCGTCGCTCATCAGCAGGGTGGGCGAGAGCGAGGGGTCCACGAAGGCGTCGCCGGCCACGACGGTCCGAACCGCCCGGATCAAGTCCTCGGGAGGCGATCCCTTCATCACGTAGCCACGCACACCGGCCCCGATTGCGTCGCAGAGCAGGCCCCTGTCCCCATACGCGGAGTAGACCACGGTTCTCACCTGCGGCGCCTGCTCGGCGATCCACCTCACGAGCGCAAGGCCGTCCACGCCGGGGAGCCGGATGTCCACGATCGCCACATCGGGGTCGTGCTCGGCGATCGCCTCCATGGCGGGCTCGCCGCGCCCAACTGCCTCGACAAGGTCGATATCGCCGGCCCCGGCGAGCAGAAGGGCCAGCCCCTGACGCACCGCTGGATGGTCGTCGACAGCCACGCATCTGATGTGAGCGCCCATGGGCCCCTACATGGTATATGCAAGTCGCATCTAGTTGGGAAAAATGTTTTGTTAAATCCTCGTTTCGGCTGCGCCGCGGGCCCGTCCAGGGCCTCGGCGCTCCCCACACCACATGCGCGGCTCCGGCGGACCGGACCACTTCTTCCGGCTCGACCAGAACATCCCCGCCCGATGAGGGCTACGGGCACTGGTGACGCCAGTAGCGACCCGCATCATCGGTCATCTCAGCCATTCCGATAGCTCATGAAGGGCCCCCGGCCGGACGTAGTAGTAGGCCCACAGGCCGCGGCGCTCGGAGTCGACGATGCCGGCGGCCCGTAGCTTTGAGAGGTGATGAGACAGGGTTGGCTGGGAGACATCGAACAGGGGCACCAGCTCGCAGACGCAGACCTTGCCGGCGTGACGGCGCAGGACGTCCACGAGCGCCAGCCGGATCGGGTCCCCCAGTGCCTTTGCCACCTGGGCCATCCGCTCGGCGTGCTCGCGCTCGACATCCGGATAGACGATCGGCTCGCAGCAGCGCTCGCCCGCAGCTCGCTTGCGTTTCGGCGTGAGCTCCAGATCCACGGCCATCGATATAAGATTATCGATTGAACTGACAGATGCCGATCGAGGGTGCGGGTGCAGGAAGCTGCCGGCTGGACGCGTAGTACCGCCACATGGCAGGACTACGATCACTTCCGGTCGGCATCCTCGCGCTCGTCGGCTGTCTACTCGTGGCGACGGTCGGAGGGCTGATCGCCCTCTGGCCTGATCGCTCCGATCAGCCCAAGCTCGACACCTCGCTCCGCGCTCCTACCTACGACGCCGAGGTCGTGGCGCTCGAGCCGGTGCGCTGCCGGACCCCCGGGGCCAGGGACTGCAAGACGATCAAGGCGGAAGTCCTAAACGGCCCTGACGAAGGCCGGGTCGTTCGCTTCCCAAGCGGCGAGTCGACCGCAGATCCACGGTTCGCCGCGGGCGATCGCGTCCGCCTGACCAAGAACGACGTGCCCGAGGGCGCACCGCCCGGCCTCGGTCCCTACTCGTTTGCCGACTTCGACCGCCGCAGCCCGATGCTCTGGTTGCTTCTCGGCTTCGCTGCGATCGTTGTCGTGTTCGGGCGGCTGCGCGGCTTCCTCGCGCTGATCGGGCTCGGGATCAGCGTCGCGGTGATCGCCGCGTTCATCGTTCCCGCCATCCTCGACGGCACCTCGCCGCTGGCGGTGGCCGTGGTCGGCTCGATGGCGGTGATGTTCACCACGATGGGGCTCGCGCACGGCATCGGGCCGAAGAGCGTCGCTGCCTCGCTCGGGACGACGGCTGCGCTGCTGCTCACGGCCGGCCTGGCGGTCCTCTCGACGGAACTGGCGAACATCACCGGTTTCTCGTCGGAGGAGGCGACGCTACTGCAGAGCGTCGGTGGCGAGCTGTCACTCGAGGGCCTCGTGCTCGCGGGAATCGTCATCGCCGCACTCGGCGTCCTCGACGACCTGACCGTCAGCCAGGCCTCCGCCGTGATGGCCTTGCGCCGTGCCAACCCGGCGCACGGGGTCCGCGAGCTCTACCGCGGCGCGGTCCTGATCGGCCGCGACCACGTGGCGGCAACCGTGAACACGCTGGTGCTCGCCTACGTTGGCGCTTCCCTGCCTGTGCTCCTGATCTTCAGCGTGGGGGACGTTGCGTTTGCCGACGCGATTAACCGCGAGGCGGTCGCCCAGCAGGTTATTGGCACCCTCGTCGGCTCCGTCGGCCTCATCGCAGCCGTCCCGCTTACGACCGGCATCGCCGCCCTCTTGGCGGCCCGCGGGCATCTCGCGCCCGACGAGGGATTACACACGCACGCCCACTAGGCCCGCGCCCCCTTGCCGAACGCCGCCGGCTCGGGACGGACCGCGGCTCCCCTTACAAAACGTCTCGGCGGGCCGTCGG
>JACCUO010000104.1 GCA_013811765.1 Thermoleophilaceae bacterium
TCATCGGTGTACTGGCAGTCGTGGATCAGCAGCGAGGCGTCACACGCCAGCTCGAAGCCCGCAGGGAGTTCATCGCGGCGTACCTTCGGCGCGCCGCTGAGATGCCTCCGGATGGCCGCTACAGCAGGGAAAAGTCCCGCACCTCGTCGAGGACCGTGCGGCCGCCGATCTCAATCAGGCCGTCATCGCGCGGGCGCACGGCGATGACAGATCCCCTTCCCTGGTGTATCTCGACATCGCGCCCGAGCCGCGCGCCCAGCACCACGGCTGCCCCGCCGGTCGCCTCGTCCTCGTCTATCCCGAGCCGCGCCGGAAACACCCGCGCGCGCACCGTGTCCTCGCCGGCCCAGGCGTAGGCACCCGCGAGGTCGTGTCCCTCCGGCGCCCCTTCGAGCGCCTCCACCGCCGCCGGCGAGCCCAGCTCGAACCACTCGTAGGGTGGCGGCCATTCGGGCCTCCCCACCACGAAGGTGCGGTGCCCGTCGAGTCGCGTGGGCACCTCGCCCGCCGGGGGGCGCAGCATCTCGAGAGCCACTCGCTCTCGGGCGAGAAGCCAGGCGGTGCCGACAAGCGGATGTCCGGCGAAGGCGATCTCCACCGCCGGGGTGAAAATCTGGACGACACCGCGTGCCGCGTCATCCACGAAGACCGTCTCGCTGAAGCCGATCTCGGCCGCCACGTCCTGCCGCCGGGCTCGGGGCACGGCATCACCGGCGAGGAACACCCCGAGCGGGTTGCCACCTCCCCCGTGCTCGTCGGTGAAGACGCGAAGGACGTGGAGATCGGGCACGCCGGAGATGGTAGGTGAGGGCCGAGGCTCTGTCGATCACCGTGCGCGCCCGGTGATCTTTTCGTCGCGATTAACCTCAGCCGCCGCGCAGCTCGTCCGAGATCGTGGCAATCGTCTTTGCGATGTACATCACCGAGAGGACGAAGAACAGGGCGCCGATGAGGGCTCGTGCCTGATCCTCGCCCAGGGGTGTGCGCCGGGCCAGGGCCGGAGCGGCGAGGTCGCCGGCCTTCTGGCGCCAGCCCTGCAGCCCCGCCTGCCCGACTGAAGTCACGTCTGGCATCTGTCCTCCCACTGGTCGCTTGAGCGACTTTTGAGGTTATCCCTTCTCGAGCAGCTCGATCCGGTAGTCGTCGGGATCGCGGACGAAGCACAGCCGCGAGCCCCCCTCGCGCACGGTGTAAGGGGGCTTCTCGGGCTCGATGCCCTGTTGGCTCAACCCCTCGAGCACCCCGTCGAGGTCGTCCACCCGCAGGGCGATATGCCCGTAGCCCGTACCGAGATCGTACGGCTCGTCCTGCCCGTGGTTGTAGGTCAGCTCCAGGCGCTCACCGTCGCCGGGGAGCCCCATGAAGACGTTGGTCGCATCGTCACCGATCGGCATTCGCGCCCTTTCCTCGAAGCCGAGCTTCTCGTAGAACGCGACCGACCTGTCGATGTCTGTGATCCGGTAGCAGGTGTGGATTAGCTCGCTCATACAGAGCAAGATAGCCTCCCGCCGATGGATCCCGCCGCCCTGCGCAATCGCCTCGTGATGGCCACGAGCATGTGGCGTGAGGCCACCGACGAGCCCCTCCCACGGATGCCGCCGGGCGATACGGTCCAGCAGCTGCAGGGGTTCGAGCTGAAGGTGGTCGAACTGCTCTTCGCCGAGGCCACCCCGGACACCGCCCGCCGCGTGGCGGAGAAGACCTGGGACATCGTCCATGACCGCCCGGATGACGACATGGTGAAGCAGCGCGTGGTCAAGGGGCACGAGGAGCTTGCCCGCCTGGCCGCGGAGGGGGGCGTCGCTCCTACCGAGTGAGCGTCCCATCGCGCTCGGCGATGAAGTCGAGCACGATCTCGTTGAACTCCTGCGCCCGTTCGAGCTGCATCCCGTGGGGCGCCCGCTCCATCACCGTCAGCGTGGCCTGTGGAATCAGCTTCGCGAGCTCGATCGACTTCCAGACCGGTATGAGGATGTCGTGCTCGGCGCCGATCACGTGCACCGGCATCTTGAGGGAGCCGAGCCGGTCCCTCGCCTCGTGGCGGCTGCTTGCGCCGAGCTGGCGCCTGAACGCCTCGGGAGATTGGGGATTGGGGTTCTGGAGCATCATCCTGCGGATGAAGTCCACGGCGCCCTGGGTCTCGAAGAAGCCCTCGGAGAGCGTGAGCAGCAGGAGCTCGTCGATCCGCTCCTCGCGCGAGAGCTTCATCACCCGAGTGCCCCAGTGGTCTGCCAGCGCGCGTGCGTACACCCCACCGCCGGCGAAGGACACCGCGAGGGAGAGGGTGCGCACCCGCTCGGGCGCCACCAGCGCGATCTCCTGTGCGATCGCGCCGCCCATCGACACCCCCAGCAGGTGAAAGCTCTCCAGCGCGAGCGAATCCGCTACCGCGAGCGCATCACCCGCGAGGTCCGCGATCTCGTACCTTCCATCCACCTCCGAGGACTGCCCCACGTCCCTGTTGTCGAAGACGACCATGCGGTGTCGCCCGGAGAACTCTGGCACCTGCAGCGTCCACGCGAGGGTGTCCGCCGCGAGGCCCATGACACACAGCAGCGGCTCACCCGCGCCGTGCTCCTCGTAGTAGATGGTGCGTCCGTCGAGGTCGATCGTGGCCACTGACCCGAGCCTATCGACGGTGCGCGCGGAACAAGTTGCCGGCGGCCCCGTTCATCCAATTGCAAGGCCGGCACGAAACCATGTGTCGTAGATGGCCCTTCTTATCCTCTTCGCCGTCGTGGCCGGCGCGGGCACCGCCGTCACGCCGTGCGTCCTGCCGGTGCTGCCCGCGCTGTTGTCCGCCAGCGC
>JACCUO010000127.1 GCA_013811765.1 Thermoleophilaceae bacterium
CTCCCGAAGATCAAGCCGTTCCTGGTGTCCTGAGCGGGCGCCGGAGAAAGGAGACAAACATGTCATCCAGCAAGTTGGTGGCGCCCGAACTGGCGTCAATAGAGATCAAGGGAATGACCCGGCATGCGTTCATGATGCGCAGCGCCGTCGCGGCGGGCTCGGTATACGGGCTCTCCACGGTCGGGCCGTTTGTGGGTCGGGCGCTTGCCCAGGAGGGCGGCGGCGACGTCGACATCCTGAACTTCGCGCTCACCCTCGAGTTCCTCGAGGCAGCGTTCTATACCCAGGCGGTCAAGAACACCCAGGGCCTGGGCGAAGGTACGAAGAAGCTCGCGGAGACGCTCCGCGACAACGAGAAGGAGCATGTCGACGCCCTCTCGGCGACGATCACCGATCTCGGAGGCAAGCCGGTGGCAGCACCGGGCGTTGACTTCGGGAAGGCGTTCGCGGACGAGAAGTCGTTCCTCAAGACCGCACAGACCTTCGAGGATCTGGGGGTGAGCGCCTACAACGGCGCCGCGCCGCAGATCGAGTCGAAGGAAGTGCTGGGCGCCGCCGGTTCGATCGTGCAGGTGGAGGCCCGCCACGCGGCGGCGATCCGCTTCGTGCGCGGTCAGCCGATCAGCGAGGGGGCGTTCGACATGCCCCTCGACATGCAGGCGGTGCTCGACGCCGCCAAGCCGTTCATCAAGTCCTAGCCGCAGGAAGCACTCCCGCGCTTGCGGCTTGAGATAGGACCGAGGGCCGGCGCCGATATGGCGCCGGTCCTCGCCCGTAATCACCCGGCTTTGGGTGCTATACCCTTTCGACCGGGCCTCCGGCAAGCCCTATCGCGGCACCTGATCACCCCTACCTCGGGTCTCCAGCCATGAAGCTCTTCGACGTCAATCCGAGCCGCGGCGGCGATCACGCCATCACCTTCTCGCTCTCCGGAGAGCTCGACCTCTCGACCGTCGACCAGCTTCAGAGCGGCCTCGACGCTTGCGTGAACGGTAGACCCGAGCTCGTGGTGCTCGACCTGCGGAGCCTGGAGTTCATGGACTCGACCGGCCTGCGCCTGATGCTGAGGCTGGACCAACGGCTGCGCGGCCAGAACGGGCGGCTGGTGCTCGTACAGGGCCCACCGCGCGTGCACCGCGTGTTCGAGCTGACGATGGCAACCGAGGAGCTCGAGATCGTGGCCGATCCCTCCGAGATCGGCGCCCGGTCCGGCGACTCCGACAAAAGCGACTAGCGGGAGCCGATCCGCAACCTGAGACGCTCGGCAGCCGAAGACCGGGGGCCGGGCTCGATCTCGATCGGCTCGACTCCGATGTGGTCGGCGAGCCGCTCGATCACGGCCCCGATCACCGGGAGCTCGCTTTCCCGCACAAGGGCACGAGCGCCGTGGTCGACGAGCGGCCCAAGACACAGTTCAAAGCCGTTGGGCAGACGCTCGAGCGAGAGCTGGATCCGGTCACCCGCCAGGTAGCGGGGCGCGTGCCGTGCGGCGATCTCGACGGCCAGGAGGGACTCCGTCAGACGGTCGCTCGGCATGTCGGTCTGAGCCGCGATCACCGCCACCAGCCGGCGCGCCATCCGCTCGACTGGAGCGGCTTCGGGCCCTGCGCTGCCGTTCAGGGAGAGAACCTCGTCTCCCATGCCAAGACGCATCTCCACCTCGGTGCCCCGATCCTCGCCTGAACGGATATCGACCTGCCTGGCGAGTGCCTCGATTAACGCGAGTCCGTACCCGTGCCGCCCGTCACCTTGGTCCTCTCCGGTCATGCCCCGACCGCTGTCGCGCACGATGACCACCAGCTCGGTGGGAGAGGGACGCAGGGTGACCTCGAGGGACCCCTTGCCGCTCTCGTAGGCGTGGGCGACGACGTTCGCACATACCTCGGTCACAGCGAGCTCTGCGTCCTCGAGCAGGCTCAGGTCGGCCCCCGCGGCCTCGCCGAGCGAACGCACTGCCTGGCGGATGATGGGAAGGCTGTCAGGCTCCGCGGGCAGGCACAGATCCAGCTCGGACTTGCGGATGTCGATTTCGATGTCGATCATGACGTCGGGTGCCGCTGTCGCACCCAGATCCGCGTACGGCGCCCCAGCAAGCCCGATACCCGCGCGACGGCCCACCAAACCCGAGGCCGACCGGATCCGGGGAATGCCCACCGTTGCGCCGTTTTAGCGGAGGGTGCGGCGGGTACACACCTTGCACCCCGATGAAGGAGAACCAACCGGTGAGCATCTTCGACAAGATCACAGGCAAGGCCAAGCAAGCGGCCGGCGACGTCACAGACGATCCGTCGCTGCGCCGTCAGGGCAAGAAGGAGGAGGCGAAGGGCGATGCCAAGGAACGCCTCGACCGCGCCGAGGACCGCGCGGATGAAGAGGCTGACCGGGTAGCCGACCTCGAGCGCCGTACCTGATCCTACCTGGCGAAGCGGTAGACCATCCCGACGCTGGTGAGGCGTCCGGCATCCAGGCGTTTCAGCGCCCGCTCGACCACGGCCAGCACGACTTCGCTGCTCTCGGCGATGCGTCGAACGAGATCCTCGGGATCCGGCGGGGCGTCGGCGACTCCATTCGCGTGGTCGGTCACGTAGCCGACCAAGGCATAGGGAAGCTCGAGCTCCGCGCAGAGGACGGCCTCGGGGCCGCAGGTCTGGCTGATCGCCGTGACTCCGGCCAGGGCCAGTGACCTGACTTCGGACCTGGAGTTGAAGCGTGGCCCGTCGACGTGCCCGTAGCAACCGCGCTCCAGTGCCGGAACGTCCAACTCATCGCAGGCCCAGACCAGCGCCTCGCGGACCTCTTCGCAGAAGGGGCCGCCGAAGATCCAATGGCCCTTTGCCGGGTCCTCGGGCCGGTCATAGAACGTGCAGAGCGATCCGTCGCTGAGTCGGTTGGCCAGGAAGTGGAGGTCGTCGAAGACGACCAACGAGCCCACGGGCAGGGTCGGATCGACGGCTCCGCACACGGTGACGCCGATGACACAGTCGGCGCCCAAGTGCCGCAGCGCGTGGATGTTCGCCCGATGGCTCACGTGGTTCGAGAGCCGGGCGTGGCCTCGCCCGTGGCGAGCGATGTGCAGGAGATCGACACCCGCCAGCTCCCCGTGCGTCACGAACGCATCGCCGTGAGGCGTTACCACCCTCTCCGGACCGGCAGCTGCCCGGCCGAGCGCGTACGTGCCGGTACCCGTCAGCAGGCCGACCCTCACTGCACCCGCCCGTGTCCGAAGAGCCTCATCGGGCTACGGGAACGCAGAAGCGCACGCGCGTACCCGCCCTCGACTCGACGAACCAGATCATGCCGCCGTGGGCCTCCACGATGGCGCGGCAGATGGTGAGCCCGAGGCCGGACCCACCAGCGGTGCGCGCCTGGGCGTCGCCCCCCCGGTAGAACGGCTCGAAGGCCCGCTCGCGCTCCTCCGGTGGAAGACCCTCCCCCGTGTCGGCCACCTCTACCTCCACCACCGAGCCCTTCGACTCAGCGGCAACGGTGACGCTCCCGTCGGGCGGCGTATGACGGATCGCGTTCTGGATGAGGTTGAAGAGGACGCGCTGGAGCTTCTCGGGGTTTGCGTGTGCGGGCGCCACTCCGCCCGGCACCTGAGCCGCGACCATGACCATCTTGGCATCGGCGTGCGGGCGCATCGCCTCGACGGTGTCCTCGATCAGCTCGTCCAGGCGCACCTGCTGCATCGACCACTGGATATCACCGGCCTGCAGCCTCGAGAGCTCGAACAGGTCGTCGATCAGCGCGCTGAGAGACCGGATGTGGACGGACATCTGGCCCACGTAGCGTTGGCGGGTGCCTGCGTCCACCACGTCGTCTTCGATCGCCGCGGCCAGCAGACGGAGGGACGTGAGGGGCGTGCGCAGGTCGTGCGAGACCGCCGCCACGACGCCGCGGCGTGCGTCCTCGGCAGCGTCTCGCTCCCCCTCGCGCACGGACAGTTGCTCGGTCATGCGGTTGGCGGCCTCTGCAAGATCGCCGACCTCATCACTCGAGCCGGTCACGATGTCGGCAATGCGTCGCCCGTGGCCCACGGCCACGACGCCGTCCCGCACCGCCCTTATGTCCTCGATCAGTCCACGCGCCAGCAGGGAGGCGGAATACGCCGCGAGGAAGCCCGCGAAAGCCAGCAGGATCGCCATCAGGAAGGCGTCGTGTGGCGAGACGAACATGAGCGCCGCCACCACGCCGACGGCCACGAGCACCAGTCCTATCGCCAGCGCGATGCCGAGCGTGAACTTCCTGGCAAGCGACCGAATCCTTTCCTGGCGGCGTGCGAAGGCGTGCGAGAGCGCTATCACCGGCGTGCCGCAGAGGAGCAGGAGCAGCGCGGTGACGCGGCCGTCGTGCGCGCCGTAGACGAAAGCCGTGAGCCCGCCTCCGGCGGCAGCCGCAGCGGCAAGCATCGCGAATCCGCGTAGCGGGCTCACGGCTGGAACCTGTAGCCCACGCCCCACACCGTCTGCAGCCAGCGCGGATTGGATGGGTCCTCCTCGATCTTCTCGCGCAGGCGGCGCACGTGGACCGTGACCGTGGAGGTGTCGGTGTAGAACGTGTACTGCCAGACCGCGTCCATGAGCTGATCCCTGGAGAACGCCTGCCCCGGGTGACGCATGAAGAAGTGCAGCAGGTCGTACTCGCGCACAGTGACGGGCGCCTCCTCGCCACGGATCGTGACCCGCCTGGCCACGGGATCGAGCTCGACGCCTTCGAAGGCGATCGGCTCCTCGCTCAGCCCGGCGCCTTCCGTACGGCGCAGAACGGCGTCGACTCGGGCGACGAGCTCGGCCGGAGAGAACGGCTTGACCACGTAGTCGTCGGCGCCCAGACGCAGGCCGATCACGCGGTCGCTCGTCTCCCCCTTGGCGGTGAGGAGGATCACCGACATCGCGTCGCGCTCGCGCAGGCGGCGCATCACCTCCAGGCCGTCCATCCCGGGCAGCATGAGGTCGAGCACCACGAGGTCGGGGCGGTGATCGCCGGCCAACCGGAGTGCCTCGCGGCCGTCGCCTGCCACCCGCGCCTCGTAGCCGGCGCGTTCGAGGTAGCGGGAGACGACCTCACCGATCGTGGGTTCGTCGTCGACGACGAGGATCGAGCCCCGCGGTTCGCCTGCGTGCACGGTAGAGATCATCGCACCCGACTGGAGGACGCCGACGAGCCGGTGCGCAGCCCCGTCGCGGCGGGGCTCCGGGCCGCTCGCGGACTTTCTGTAACCGAACGGTAAGCCGGGTCGATCATCTCGAACGGTCAGCCGGGTCGATCATCTGCAGCGTCCCGTCCTTGCGACTCGCGACGAAGACCCGGCCCGTCCGGGGATCGACTGCCACGCTGTTGGGCTGGCGGACGGTGGGGTAGGTGCGCAGGACCTTCCCGTCCTTCATCTCCGCCACGCGGTTGGTCTCGGTCAGGGTCACCCACATTCGCCTCCGAACCGGATCGGCGGCCACGCCGTATGGAGCGCCCGGCAGATGGGTGCGGCGATGCACGCGCAGGTTCGGTCGCAGGCGCACCTCGAGCACGCCGTCTCCGCGCGTGTCGATCACGAAGAAGCGCGCGCCGCGGGCGGCCACCACGTGGGTGGGGCCGATCCCGACGTCGATGCTGTCGCCAGGGCGCAGCGCGCGAGCGTCGTAGAGCTGGAGCACCCGCTCCCGCACGGCGACCAGGCCCAAGGTCCGCCCGCCGTCGGTTACGGCGACGCCGCCCGGCTGCACCGGAGCCTCCAGCACCTTCACGCGACGGCCACCGGAGACCACGGACAGCGTGTCGCCGAGCTCGTCGGCCACGAAGAACCGCCCGCCGGCGGCAACGGCATCGTGGGGAAAGCGCCCCACGCGGGTGGAGCTCACGCGGCCATCCGGAAGCTCGACCTGCAGGAGCCGGTCCGCGCGCTCCCCCGGCACGAGGACGGGGCCTCCAGGCCCGGCAAGCCCGAGGTGCCTCGGCGACTCCGCCAGGCCCACCCGGCGCACGACCCGTCCGCTGTCGGCGTCGACAAGGGCGAGGCGATCGGGGTTCGTCAGCCCTACCGCAACGAGACCGCTGCGCGGATCCACCGCGAGTCCTTCGGGCTTGTGTCCGACCCGCACCACGCGTCCCGCCGGACGCTCGACCAGCAGCGGCGAGCGCGCGGGCTCGGCGGCCGGCGGCAGCTCCTCCGTGGAGCCGCCGCATCCCGCGCCCGTGAGAAGCGCGACGAGGAGGACTCGGAGGCGCACAGGCATCGGGTAAGTCGAGCGGGCCCAGCTTTCAGGTTCCTTACGGACACGGTCTCGTGATGGTCGGCCGCGTCGGCTAACGCGCCAGCTCGGTCACGGGTCCGGCAGGCGACAGCTGCCGGAGGGCCTGCGCGAAGCGGGTCGTGGGCGCTGCGGCAGCCACAGTCCGTGCGTCAGCGATCGTGTCCACGTCGCGTAGCGCAGGGAGCTCTGCCCAGAGCAGGCCTAGTTCCCGGAGCCGACGGCGCTGCGCGCTGTAGGTCTGATCGGTCGACATCGGCACGCCCAGGAAGACCGCCGGATCAGCTCGCCTGAGTCCGATGGTCCAGTAGCCGCCGTCGAGCGCCGGTCCCAGCACCGCGTCGATCCCCGGTTCGACCAGCCGCGCCGCCGCCGATTCGAGGAGCCGCGGCGTGAGTTGCGGCGTGTCCATGCCGACCACGATCGCGGGTCCACCGGCCGAGGCCAGCGCGTGGGTCAGGCGCTCGCCCAGGCCCGAGCCGCGCTGACACACCACGTCGAAGCCGCCGGGGAGCCAGGGGCCGGGCTCCCCGTCGAGGGCGATCACCCGCCGGCGGGCGGGTGCGGCGCCAACAGCGGCGAGCGTGTCGCAGAGGGCGGCTTGGGCCAGCGCTGCCGCCTCGGCCGGCGTGCACGGCGGGCATAGCCGCGTCTTGCTCCGGCCTGGCTGCGGCGTCTTTGCGATCACGACGATCGCGACGCCCGCAGGTGCGCTCACCTGAGCGCCACGGACATGTCGCGCACCGTCTGCACGGTGCCCCGCAGGGTACCGGTGACCTTGGATCGCCCGCCGGTCCGAGCCAGATAGCGCACCTCCACCTCCCCGATCGGCCACCCGGCAGCGGCCGCTCGCAGAACCATCTCGAGCGGCCAGCCGAAGCGCCGGTCGCGGATGCCGAGCGCGAGCAGGCTCTTGCGTCGCGCCGCGCGCATCGGCCCCAGATCGCGCAGCCGCAGATCCGTGCGTCGCGCCAGCTCCCACGCCAGCAGCCTGTTCGCCAGTCGTGCGTGAGCGGGCCAGGCGCCGGGCTCGGCTGCTCTCGCACCGAGAACCAGGCCCATCTGCCGCCGCAGGACCGGCTCCACCACCTGCGGGAGGTCACGTGGATCGAGTGAGCCGTCGCAGTCCATGAAGCACACGATTTCGCTGCGCGCCGCCTGAAGGCCGGCGAAGCAGGCCGCGCCGAAGCCACGTCGCGGCTCGTGGACCACCTGTGACCCGAGGGCGGCGGCAATCTCGGCGGAGCCGTCGCTCGATCCGTTGTCGACCACGACCGGGTGGTACCCGGCCGGCATCAGGCCCAGCACGCCGGGCAGGGCCTCCGCCTCGTCGAGCACCGGGAGGATGACGTCGATCGCGGGCATGGGCCGACGGTAGGGCCAACCCATTACGAAACTGCAACAAGAACGGTCGGCGGGCCCTCCGTCCGCTGTCGGCGCCCTACGGTGCCCACGTGGAAGCGCAAGCGGCACGAGCCGGCCCCACCCGATGGCGGGCCGAGCGCACCCTGCCCGTGGCCGGGGCCGCCCTTGGGGCGGGCACCGTCGCCTACGGTCTGATCGCGACAGCTGCCGGCACGGAGCTCGGCACCCCGCTCCCGCCCTTCTTGGCGGAGTGGGACCCGCGCGTGGGGCCGCTCGCCCCTCTCGCTGTCGCCCTGCTCGCCGCAGGCGCCGCACTCGCGCCGCGGCTCCAGCTGCCATCGGTGAGCGCTCCCAGGTTTGTCGCCGCCGCGTCCATCCTCGGGCTGGCGTTGCGGCTCACGCTCGCGGCGGCTCGCGATGGCGTGGCCGGCTGGTATGCGGTGTACGAGGTACCCAACCTAGAGGCCGCCAACGAGTATCTGCCGGCGCTCCCCGCCTTCGAGTTCGGCCTGCGCTTCTTCCTCGACACGTTCGCCGAGATCGGCACCTCGCTGACCGTCAACGCGGTCGGCCACCCGCCCGGACTGCTCGTCGTCCTGCACCTCCTGGGCATCGAGTCCGCGCAGGCGATGGCCGCCCTGACGATCGTGGGA
Source organism: Thermoleophilaceae bacterium (assembly GCA_013811765.1). Classification (GTDB taxonomy): domain Bacteria; phylum Actinomycetota; class Thermoleophilia; order Solirubrobacterales; family Thermoleophilaceae; genus JAAYBF01. The sequence goes on from JACCUO010000127.1 coordinate 8,264, forward strand.
GGCGCGCTGTCGGTCCCGCTCGCCTACCTCCTCGCACGCCGCCTGCTCGACGAGCGGCGAGCCCGCATGGCCACGCTGCTCTACGTGTTCGCGCCGTCCGCGATGCTCTACGGCGCGACGTCGGCCGACGCGCTCTACGCCACGCTGGCACTGCTCGTGGCGCTCCTGCTCGTCGCGCGCGAGCGGGTCGGGCAGACTTTCGGCGCGGCGACCTTCGCCCTGGTCTCGTTCTTCTCCTATGCGAACCTCGCCGTAGGGGCCTGGGCCACCATCGTCGCCGCTGGGCGGGATGGCCCCGCGCGGGCGGTGAAGCTCGCAGCGCTATGCGCGGCGGCCCTCGGCGCGTTCTACGGGGGGCTTCATCTGGCCACCGGCTATGACCCCGTCGGGGCGCTGGTCTCCGTCGAGAGCGTCTATCGCGAGGGCGTCGCGAGCGGACGGCCGTACGCGTTCTGGCTGGTCGGCTCGCCGGTGGCGTTTCTGGCGGCGCTGGGCCTCCCCACCGCCTGGTATGCGTTGAGAAGCGCGGGGGCGGGCAGCGCAGCGGCGATAGGCGTGGTCGCAGTGCTCGCGGTAGCCGCGGTGCTCGGCTTCACCAAGGCCGAGACGGAGCGGATCTACCTGTTCATCGTCCCCCTTGCCTGCGTGGCGGCCGCGTCCTCACTCCCCGAGCGACGGTTGCGTCCTGTGCTCGCCGTACTTGCCGCCCAGGCGCTTGCGGCCGAGCTGCTGCTGGAGACGATCTGGTGAGGACCGTGCTCGTCACGGGTGGGGCCGGCTTCATCGGCGGCCATCTGGTCGACGCGCTGGTCGCGAGGGGCGAGAAGGTGCGCATCCTCGACAACCTCGACCCGCTGGCCCACCCGCGCCGCGAGCCACCCGGCCACCTGCCGGAAGACGCCGAGCTCCTGATCGGTGACGTTGGGGATCGAGCCACCGTGGACCGGGCGCTCGAGGGTGTGGAGGAGGTATTCCACCTCGGTGGCGCAGTTGGGAACGGCGAATCGATGGTCAACGTGCGCCGGGCCGTCGACGCGAACTCGGGGGGAACGGCGACGCTGCTGGAGGCGGTGCTCGAGCGGCGGGACCGGATCCGGCGTCTCGTGGTGGCGTCCTCGATGGTGGTCTACGGCGAGGGAGCTTACGACTGCCCGCGGCACGGCACGACGAGCGTCCGCCTGCGCCGAGCGGAGGACCTGAAGGCCGGTTTGTGGGAGCCACGCTGCCCCGACTGCCAAGAACAGCTTCGACCCGTCCCTACCCACGAGGACTCACCGCTGCGGCCGGCGAGCGTGTATGGCATCACCAAGCGCGACCAGGAGGAGCTGGCGCTCGTGCTCGGCCGCGCCTATGGACTCGAAGTCGTAGCGCTGCGCTACCTCAACGTGTACGGGCCGCGGCAGGCGCTCGCCAACCCCTACACAGGAGTAGCCGCGATGTTCGCCGCGCGGATCCTCAACGGTCGTTCGCCGCGAGTGTTCGAGGACGGTGGCCAGATCCGCGACCTCGTGCATGTCTCGGATGTGGTGCGGGCCACCTTGGCAGCGATGGATGCGCCCGCTGCGTCCGGTCACGCGATCAACGTCGCGACGGGCCGGACCGTCACTGTGGGTGAGCTCGCGAGGCGGCTCGCCACGGCGCTTGACTCGGAGCTCTCCCCG
>JACCUO010000128.1 GCA_013811765.1 Thermoleophilaceae bacterium
CGAGTGGGAGGGTCAATCCCCCGACCGTTCGAGCAGCCTCGCCGCCGCACTCGCCGGATCCAGCTTGCGCGCCACCACCTCGTCGAGCAGCTCCTTCACAGACGGGTCCTCATGGATCGACTCCTCCAGCCGGCGGCGCAGGCGCCCTGCGGCAAGCCCCACGACCTCGTTCATCAGGTTGCGCCGCCGGCGTTCGAGGAGCGTCCCCTCGGCGGCGATGTGCTCCCGGTGGGCGGCGATCTGCTCCGCGAGCTCCTGCACGCCCTCCCCTCGCGAAGCCTCGGTCTTCACGATCGGCACCCGCCATTCGCCCTGCGGGCCAAGCGAAAGCACCCCCCGGATCTCGCGGATCATCGTGTCCGTCAGCGGATGGTCGGACTTGTTGACGGCAATGACGTCAGGAATCTCCATGATGCCCGCCTTCAGCGCCTGGACCGAATCCCCGGATCCGGGCATGAGAACGAGGACCACGGTGTCGGCGTGGTCGATGATGTCCACCTCCGCCTGCCCCACCCCGACGGTCTCGAGAAAGACGTCGTCCTTGCCGGAGGCGTCCATCAGCAGCGCGGCCTGCAGCGTGGCCTCCGACAGGCCACCGAGCGACCCGCGCGTGGCCATCGAGCGGATGAACACCCCGGAGTCGAGGAAGTGGTCTGTCAGGCGAATGCGGTCCCCGAGCAGCGCGCCCTTGGTGAAGGGAGAAGAGGGATCGATCGACAGCACCGCAACCTGGCGATCGGCCTGGCGGGCGTGGGCGGTGAGGGCACCGATCAGCGTCGACTTGCCCACCCCGGGCGGGCCGGTGAACCCGGTGACCGCCGCCCCGCCGGTCTGGGGATAGACCTGCCGCACCAGCGCCCACCCCTCGGGATCGTCGTTCTCCACCAGGGAGATGGCCTTGGCGAGCGCGCGCTTGTCGCCGGCGAGCAGGCGCTCGGCGATCTCGGCGGCGGTGCGCGCGGGAGCGGCCATCGGCGGCGCATCCTATGCGGGCGCGTCGGCGGTACTGATCCCGGTTGTGGGTCTCAGGGACCCACAACCGGGATCACAAACGGAAAGACTCCCCGGATTCTCCCGAACGGCGGCTTTTCACCTCATGGGAGGACTCCCCTTGCGGGCATCAACCGCCCCCGACAGCGAAGACCCACACCTGGCGCACGGGCCTGCCACGCCTGCCGGGCGAGTGCTGCCAGGAGAGGTGCAGGTGGTTGCCGGGGCCGTGGTTGTAGTCCCCCCGGTAGCCCACGAACCGAAACGGCGGCCGAGCCAAGCGGAACATGAGCTATTCGTAGGCCAGGGCGTCGAGCACGTCGAGGCGCGAGGCCCGCCGCGCCGGCCCGATCGCGGCCAGCACGCCGGCGAGCGCCGCCAGTGCGAGCAGCACGATCAACGTGACCACCGGGTAGGCGAGCTCGAAGCCCTCATCCGCGAGCGGGCGGGAGATCAGCGCCGCGAAGAGCACACCCAGGATAGTGCCGAGGATGGCGCCGATCAGCGCGGTGATGACGGCCTCATAGCGCACGATCTGGCGGACCTGGCGGCGCGACATTCCCACCGCCCGCAGCATCCCGAGCTCGCGCGTGCGCTCGTGGATCGAGAGCGCGAGCGTGTTCACGATCCCGAAGATCGAGACCACGACGGCGAGTGAGAGCAGCGCGTAGACCAGCCCGAGCAACTGATTGATCTGCTCCTCCTGGGACTTTTTCAGCCCTTCCTGATCGAGCGCCTCCGCGGAGGGGTACTGATCCTCGATCAGCCGCTCAACCCGCTTCTGGACCGCGCCGGAATCGGCGCCGGGGGCCACCGAGGCAAAGACGTAGGCATTGCGCTTCTCCCCGAAGTCCCGCGCGAGCGCCTTGTGGCTGATCACGAAGCTTCCGAGGAAGTCGGTGCGATCCTTGACCGCCGCGACCACCCGAAGCGTGCTCCGGCGCCCCGTCGGGGTCAGGACCTCGAGCGTGTCACCGATGTCGAGGTTCTCGGACTCGGCGTAGGACTCATCGACGATCGTCTCACCGTCACCGAGTCCCTCGAGTGAGGACTGCTCGCCTTCGGTGAACTCGAATTTGAAGACCCGCCCGATGTTCTGCGGGTCCACCGCGGCCACGCCCTGCACCGTGGGCTGACCTTTGACCTTCCCCTCGCTGAACCGCAGGGCAGACACCGCGCCGACGCCCTCGACCGCCTTCACGTCCGCCTCGATCGACCGCGGGATCGGCGAGAATCCGTCGATGTTCTGGATCGTGAGGTCCCCCGTGAAGTTGCGGTCGATGGTGCTTGCCACGGACTGGTTCAACCCGGCGGCGAACACCGTCACGAAGACCACCAGCGCGAGCCCGATCATCAGCGCCGCGGCGGTCACCGCGGTCCGGCCCGGCTTGCGCATGGCGTTCTCGCGCGCGAGCCGGCCGGTCAGTCCGCGCAGGAGCTCGATCGGCTTGCCGGCCAACGCCGCGAGCGGTTTGACGAGCCGGGGGCTGTAGAGCGAGACCGCAAACAGGACGGCCGCCGCGCCACCTCCCATCAGGCTCGCCGCGGAGCTCGAGGATTCGATTCCCCCGAAGAGGCCGATCAGAAGCATGGCGAGCCCCCCGAGACCGAGCAGCGCCGCGACCACCGCGGTGACCCGCCCGCGGCGCCGCGACTCGGGCAGCGCGGCGTCGCGCAGGGCATCCATCGGCGAGACCCGCGTGGCGCGCAGCGCGGGCGTCATCGACGACACCACGGTCATCACGACGCCGATCAGCAGGGCCACCACGATCGTGCGCGTGGCGAACACCGTCCCCGTGTTCGGCAGGTCGATCCCGAAGGACTTGAACAGGGAGTTGATACCGATCGCAAAGCCCACCCCGGCGGCCAGGCCGAGCACCGATCCGGCTACCCCGATCAGCAACGCCTCGGCGAGCACGCTCCGGAGCAGCTGCGCGCGCGAGGCGCCCAGCGTGCGCAGCAGCCCGAACTCGCGGATCCGCTGGGCCACCGTGATCGAGAACGTGTTGAAGATGAGAAAGCCGCCGACCACCAGTGCCACGCCCGAGAAGACGAGCAGCGCGACCTTGAGGAAGCCAAGGTCATTGCCTATGTCGCTCGACTGGCGCTCGGCCTTCTCGGCGGCCGCCTCGACCCGGACGGAGCGCGGCACCACCCGCGCGATGCGGCGCTTGAGCTCGGTCGGCGAGGTCCCCGGAGTGGCGGCCACGGAGATCTGATCGAACTTCCCCTTCTTGCCGGCCACCTCTTGGGCCTCCCCCGGGATGAGCGTGACCGTGCTCGAGCCGCCCGTGGCGGTGTCACCGAGCTTGTTGATCCCGACGACCCGGTAGCGCCGCAGCCTCCCCTCGCCCACGACCCCGATGT
>JACCUO010000155.1 GCA_013811765.1 Thermoleophilaceae bacterium
CCGTTGGAGGAGGAGGGCTCCTCGTCGAGCTTTCCGTCCTCCACCTCGTAGTGGAGGAACTCCTCGAGAAGCGCGTTGAAGGTCGGCGGGCGCTCGAACATCGGCACGTGCCCGGTGTCCTCGATGAGCACCTTGCGGGCGCCGTCGATCATCGAGACGAAGGCGTCGGCGTCCTTGACCGGGATGATCATGTCCTTCTCACCCCAGATGACGATGGTCGGACAGGCGATCTGCGGGATGCGCTCGCGGAAGTCGTATTCGATGATCGCGCGCAGCGCGCCCTCGAAGCCGGGTTTGTCCGCGCCCTTCATCAACCCCTCGAACATCGCGTCCGGCTTGATGCCGCTCGGGTGCCGCGCGATGACGCTCATGACCCAGTGCCGTGGCACGGGTCGCCGCGCCACCCAGCGCATCTGTGGGACGTTGGCCTTGGCTAGGAGACCCGCGACCTTCGCGGCAGCCATGAGAGGCCGCTGGGCGATGTCCATCTGGGAGACGCCGGCCGAGGAGAGCAGCATCAGCCGCTCGACCACATCCGGGGCGCGGATCGCGACCTCGGCGACGACGAAGCCGCCCATCGAGTTGCCGACCAGCACGGCTGGGGCGAGGTCGAGCCTCCGGCACATGTCGGCGACGAAGTTCCCGTAGAGCTCGATCGAGAGCTTCTCACGCGGCATCTCCGACACCCCGAAGCCGGGCAGGTCCATCGCGACGACGCGCCGCTCGCGGGAGAACCGGGGAATGTTCTCCAGCCAGTTCTGCCACTGCCCGCTGAGGCCATGTACGAACACGATCGGCCGGTCCTCGCCCCGCTCGCCGATGTCCACGTAGTTGACCGACGTGCCGTCGATCTCGATCCGGTGCAGGTGGGCGGCCCAGTCGATCGTGCGCCAGTCCGGGGGATCGGTCACGCCATAGTCGTCGCCGGCGTCGCGGGCCGAGCGGGGAAGCGTGGGCGGGATCTTGGAAGGGAGGATTGTCTTCATCGTCACATACCGTACCGCCGCAGCGTAGATCAGCTCAACCCCCTGCGGTGGCCCACGCAGCGGATGCGCCTCCCGGAGGGCCCGCCGTGCCACACGTGCCAGAATCGACGGCCCTATGGCCGAGTCCCCGCGTACACCCCTCAGCGTGCAGGAGCAGACCGGTCCCGGCGCGGCGCCGGCATCGCAGCTCCCGGCTGTGCGCGATGAGGATCTGCGCCGCCACCTGCCGGGTGTCGAGCCCGAGCGCACCCTGACCGACTGGGGGCGCTCGGAGCGGATCGAGGGCCTGTTGGACAAGACACTCTTCGAGTTCTACTACCGGTACTGGTTCCGGGCCGAGGTCGAGGGGATCGAGAACGTCCCTGCCGCCGGTGGCGCCCTGCTCGTGTCGAATCACTCCGGTGCGCTGCCTCCGGACGCCGCGATGATCGCCAAGGCCATCCGCGAGGAGCATCCGCGGCCGCGGCCGCTCAACATCACCGTCGAGCACTTCTTCAAGGGCTACCCGGGCTTTTCGATGCTGATCCCCAAGATCGGCTGCGTGCCGGCCCATCCGGCGAACGTCCACCGCCTGCTCTTCGACGAGGAGCAGCTCGTGCTCGTCTTCCCGGAGGGCCGCAAGGGCACCGAGAAGCTCTACCGGGACCGCTACCGCCTGCGGCGCTTCGGCCGGGGAGGGTTCGTGGTGGCCGCGGGGAGGGCGGCCGTGCCGATCGTTCCCGTGGCGGTCATGGGCGCCGAGGAGGCCGCGCCGGTGTTCGCGGAGATCTCCCTCATGCGCCGGCTGACCGGGCTTCCCTACTTCCCGGTCACGCCCACCTTCCCGCACCTCGGGCCGCTCGGGATGGCCGCCTACCTGCCGGCCAAGTTCCGCATCCGCTTCCTCGAGCCGATCGAGCTCGACGCCGGGGCGCTCGACCACGACAAGGCCCTCGTGCAGACCGTGGCCCACGAGGTGAGGACGCGTATCCAGGCGAGCCTGTTCGAGATGGTCCGCAAGCGCCGATCGGTGTGGCTCGGCTGATGGAGTCGAAGCGGGTGCTGATCACCGGCCTCTCCACCTACTGGGGAGGGCGGCTCGCCGAGGCCCTCGAGCAGCGCCCGGAGATCGAGGCGATCGTGGGGGTCGACTCGGAGGACCCCACCCGCGAGCTGCGGCGCACGGAGTTCGTACGGGTGGGGACCCAGCACGCGCTCCTGCGGCGGATAGTGGCCGCGGCGCAGATCGACACCGTGGTCGACTCGCGCCTCGTGGTCGACTCGGCGGCGGTCCCCCCGCGGCACGCGCACGAGAACAACGTGATCGGGACCATGAACATCCTCGCCGCGTGCTCGGGCCCCGCGTCGACGGTACGAAAGCTCGTCTTCAAGTCCTCGGCCCACTACTACGGGGCCGAGCGCGACGATCCCG
>JACCUO010000172.1 GCA_013811765.1 Thermoleophilaceae bacterium
AAGCGCAAGTCCGAGCGCGCACAGCGCCTGCCAGAGCCCACCGTGCTCGCCCGAGCGGCTGAAGGCGAGCACTGCCCGCTCGAGCGCCGGGGGATGCACGCGAGTGCGCAGCAGCCTAAGTAGGGCGAGGTCCAGCGCTCGCAGCACGCGCCGCTATCGAGCTGCCGGCGGGCCAAGGCCGGCGCGAGCGGAGGTCAAAAACCGACCTTCTGGTTTCCGCTCTCGCGCTGCACGTAGACGACCTGGGACAGGTCGATCAGGACCGAGCTCTCGTCGGTCTCGAGGGTGTGCCAGCGCCCGGACTTGTCGTCCTCCAACGCCGTCAAAAGCTTCTCGAGGGCGTCGGCACCGGCCCTGATCGCCAGCATCTGCCCACCCTGAAAGCCCACATCGATCCGCTTGGAGTCCCCCATCAGTGTCTCCCGGCGGGTTGGACGATCTCGGTGAGAACCCCTCCCGTGGACTTCGGGTGAACGAACGCAACGCGGCTGTCCTGAATGCCGGTGCGCGGCTCGTCGTCGATCAGCCTCATGCCGGTCGCGCGCATGCGTTCCAGCACCGCCTGGATGTCGTCTGTCCGGTAGGCCACGTGGTGCATTCCAGGGCCTTTGCGCTCCAGGAACTTGGCCACGCCGCTGTCCGGCTGGGTCGGCATGAGCAGCTCTACGTGCGAGCCCCCGATCTCGAGCAGCGCGGCCTCGACGCCGAACTCCTCCACCGTCTCGCGGTGCTGCTCGCGCATGCCGAGGTGGTCCCGATAGAGGGCGATCGACTCGTCGAGGTCCTCGACGGCCACTCCGATGTGATCGATCTCACCGAACATCGGCTCAGGAGTCTAGTGCAGCCCGGCGGTCCGGTTCGCCCGAGCGCCGGTCGTCGATATCAGTCGCCGGCGGCCGGCTCGATCCCCTCCGCCGCCGCCATCCGCGGCCTCTCGGTGCCCGTCCCGCTCAGCGGCTCGAGACGGCGCCGAGAAGTCTGGATACCCTCATGCTCGGCCACGAGCCGCTCGATGTCCTCGCGCTCGAGCACCTCGTCCTCCAGCAGGGTACGAGCGAATGCCTCGAGCAGCGGGCGGTGCGCGGAGACGAGCCTCAGCGCACGGCGGTGCGCGTGATCGGCGATCGCCTGCTGCTCCTCGTCGATCTGGCGCCGGGTTGCATCCGCCATCGAATAGTCCTCGGCGGGGAGCTGCTTGGACTGGAGCTCGGTGCCCATGCCGTAATCGGTGACCATCGAGCGGCTGATCTCGTGCACCTTCTTGAGGTCGTCAGACGCTCCCGTGGTGATCTGGCCGAAGACGACGTGCTCGGTCACGCGTCCGCCGAGCAGGACCACGAGGTAGTCCATCAGCTCCCCCTTGGTCTTCAGGTAGCGGTCCTCCTCCGGCAGGTTCAGCGTGTACCCGAGCGCGCGCCCGCGGGGGATGATCGAGATCCGGTGCACCTTCTCCACGGAGGGCAGCAGCTCGGAGCACAGCGCGTGTCCGGCCTCGTGGTAGGCCACGAGACGTTTCTCGTGGTCGGTGATCACCCGGCGCGACTGCATCCCGGCCACCACCCGCTCGAGCGCTGCCTGAAAGTCCTTTGTGAGGAGGCTGTGGCGGCGGTCGCGCCCGGCGAAGATGGCCGCCTCGTTGCACAGGTTGGCCAGGTCGGCCCCGGTCAGCCCGCTCGTCTGGCGGGAGATCAACTCGAGGTCCACGTCCTCCGCGAGCGGCTTGTTCTTCGAGTGCACCCGCAGGATCTGCTGACGCCCCTTCAGGTCGGGCGGGCTGACGAAGATCTGGCGATCGAAACGCCCCGGGCGGAGCAAGGCGGGGTCCAGCTTGTCGAGCAGGTTGGACGCCGCGATCACCACCAGGTCGTCCCCCCCGCCAAATCCATCGAGCTCCACCAAGAGCTGGTTGAGAGTCTGGTCCTTCTCGCCGGATATGTCGTTGCCGCGCGTGGCGCCGACGGCGTCGAGCTCGTCGATGAACACGATGGCCGGTGCCTGCTTGCGGGCGATGCGGAAGAGGCGGCGGATCCTGGCGGCTCCGAGCCCCGCGAACATCTCCACGAAGGACGAGGCGGACTGCGCGAAGAACTGGG
>JACCUO010000187.1 GCA_013811765.1 Thermoleophilaceae bacterium
GGTTCCGGCTCGGGCTCCGGCTCCGGCTCGGGGGTCGGCTTGAGCGTTAGCTCCGGTTCCGGCTCGGGTTCGGGTTCCGGCTCGGGGGTCGGCTTGAGCGTTAGCTCAGGCTCCGGTTCAGGCGCCGGCTCCGGTTCGGGCTCAGATTCGGGTTCGGGCTCCGGTTCCGGTTCGGGGGTCGGCTTGTGCGTTAGCTCGGGCTCGGGCTCGGGCTCGGGTTCCGGCTCGGGGATCGGCTTGAGCGTTAGCTCGGGCTCCGGTTCCGGCTCGGGTTCGGGTTCCGGCTCGGGTTCGGGTTCCGGCTCGGGTTCGGGCTCCGGTGGAGCCGTCTCCGGGCCGGGAGCCGCCACAGCGGGCGGTGGGAATTCAGTGACCTCGGGCTCCGGCGGAGTGGCAACCTCGGGCGGCTCCCATGGAACCGGGGCCGGCCCGCTCGTCATCTGCGCCCGCCGGCGCTCCTCGAGGTGGCGGCGAGCGACCGCGGCTCCGGCCCCGAGGACGACCAGGGGGATCGCTTTGCGGATCAGGCGGGAGAGGCGCACCGGCACAGAACATATAGCTCTCCGGCCCGCCCGGCTAGTCTCTACCGCGGTGGATCTCGGCCTCGCGGGACGTAACGCGCTCGTCACCGGCGCCTCGAAGGGCCTCGGATTGGGCATCGCCCTCGCCCTGGCCGCGGAAGGGGCAAACGTTGCGGTGGCCTCGCGCTCACGCGAGCGCATCGAGGCCGCCGCGCGGGAGGTCGGTGGTCGCGGCTACGTGCACGACAGCAACGACCTCGACTCGGCTTCAGCGCTCGTCGACTCGGTAGAGGCAGACATCGGCCCGCTCGACATACTCGTCACCAACACCGGTGGCCCACCGCCCGGAGCCGATCCTCTGGGTTTCACGCGAGCGCAGTGGGAAGCCGCTTACCGCACCCTGGTCCTCTCGCCAATGGCACTCATCGAGCGGGCGCTCCCGGGCATGCGTGAACGGCGCTTCGGGCGGGTGCTCGCAGTCTCCTCGACCGCGGTGCGAGAGCCGATAGCGGTGCTGATGCTCTCGAACGCCCATCGCAGCGGCCTCTTGGCCGCGTTCAAGACCCTTGCCCGAGAGGTCGCGGCCGACAACGTCACGGTGAACAGCCTCCTGCCTGGCCGCATCGCGACGGATCGAACGCTCGAAACCTCCGGGTCCTTGGAGGAGGCGCAGCGCCGGGCGCAAGAGCAAATCCCGGCGGGGAGGCTCGGGACCGTAGAGGAGTTCGCTGCCGTCGCAGCCTTTCTGTGCTCCCAGCCGGCCGCTTACGTGACTGGCGCCGCGGTATCGGTGGACGGCGGACTCACGCACAGCGTCTAGCGTTGGGCAGCATGCGGCTGCAGCGTCCAGCGCGGCGTCCGGCGCCTCGCCATGAGCTAGTAGGCTCAGTGGACGATGGCCGTCTGGGAATACACGACCTCGGTCATAACGCACGGCTTCATGGGTCGGCAGAGCGACGAGCTGAACCGCAAGGAGTTCCAAGCGGAGCTCTCGAGGCTCGGATCGGAAGGGTGGGAACTCGCCACCGTCCTGCTTGACGTCAACCTGCACCGCGAGAAAGACGGTCATGTGATCGTCTTCAAGCGGCGGAGCGACTGACGCGCCCCCGGCTCGGTCCACGCTCGCCACGAATCGGTATCCGGGGGGTCTCTTGCAGCGGCGCAGACTGGAACCGTGAGCGTCTTTTCGCGCAAGCCGCGGGAACCACCAGTCCACCTTCACGACCCTCGCTTCGACGGCTGGGAAACGGTCGAGGAGTATGAGGATGTGGCCACCGCTACCGCGTTCGCGGGCCGCCTCACCGAGCTCGAGATCCCAAACGCCCTCACTGCCGACCACGCCCCCGACCGGCATGGCCGGGGGGCCATCTATCTACAGGTGCCGGGGGACCAGTATGACGAGGCGACCGTCGCTCTCGAGGGCTGGGACCTCTAACGAGGGTCGGCGCGCCCGACCGTCACGCGGCGGCCTCCAGGACCCGGAAAGCGGTGCGCGCCGCCTGGCTTTCATCGATCTGCAGCTCCCAGACGTATCCCCCCGCGGGCAGGGCCAGCTGGAAGGCAAGGACGAAGGGGGCGTCGAGGTTCGTACCAGGCTTGATTCCGGGCGGCCGGCCGATCTCGAAGTCGCCGCTGGCCTGCACCGGCTCGCCCTCGAACTGCACCGGGTCGCCGTCGTCGGTCAGTAGCAGCGCCCGAAGCGTGTGCGGCTCATTGGTCTCGTTCCACGGCACGGCAATCTTGATCGCCAGAGCCATGGCCGTCGGGGCGTCGGGCCGGTGCAGGAAGGACCATCCACCGCCGAGGATGTAGAGCTTGCCGCCCACCTCTTGGGCCGCGTCGCACAGGATCATCGTGACCTCCACGGCGCCGAAGGATAGGGCCCGCGGCGCAGCGGCCACCGGAGCGCGGGCCCTGGGCCGTCCCTGCGATGCTTCTGCGATGGCGATCTCCGGTGCATCACCCGGCCGCGCGGCCGCCGCCGAGGCGGCAGTGGAGCTGATGGAGCCCGACATGACGATCGGTCTCGGATCCGGCCGCGCCGTGTGGGCTGTGATCGAGGCCGTCGGAGCCCGCTGGCCGGACGGCCATCAGATCCGCACGGTTGTGGCCTCGGAGGCCACCTTCGCAATGGCAAACGCCGCCGGGATGGAGATCGTCCCGCTCGACGGGTCGCATGCCCTCGACCTCGCAATCGATGGCGCGGACGAAGTGGGTCCCGACCTGCGCCTGCTGAAGGGCGGCGGGGGAGCACTGCTGAGGGAGAGAATCGTAGCCGCGGCGGCGACGCGCTTCATCGTGGTGGCAGAGTCCACCAAGAAGGTGGACCGGCTCGGACAGAGCTTTCGCCTACCCGTAGAGATCATCCGGTTTGGCTGGCGCGACACCCGCAGGCGGCTCGCCGACCTGCTCCCCGACGCCGAACTGCGCGCGGTGGGCGATGAGCCCTACATGACCGATCAGATCCACTACATCCTCGACTGCGCGATCCCGGAGGAGACCGACCCCGATGAGCTCGCCAGGGCACTCGAGGCGGTTCCGGGAGTCGTCGATCACGGCCTCTTCCTCGGGATCGCCGAGCGGGCGCTGCTGGGCACACCGGAGGGCGAGGTCGAGGTGATCGAGCGCCCGCCCCCCGTCGGCTGACCGCATTGACCGTCGGCTCGTGCCTGCCGCACCTTTCCGTGCTCGCCTGAGGGCACGGTGCTACAGGCCTCCTGCCCCGACAACGGTTCGGCCCGCGCGTCGTGAGTCGCCGACCGGCCGCGGAAGCAGCCGCACCTCCCGAGCAAAGTTCTGTGCCGCGGTCAGGTAGACGGCCTGGTGCAGGGTCACCCGCAGCTTGGCCACGGCGGCGGCGGGGGTGCCCTCCCCGTCGCGCTCCGAACCGACATCGGTTCCCTGCCCGTCGCGCAACCCGAGCAGCTCGACATCCTGGAGTGCGAGAAAGCTGCGACCGGGGCCCTCGCGAGGCTCGGTGGAGACCAGCACGTCCACGCGCGCTCCCGGGCCGGTGGCGTAAACGGGCATGGCTGCGCCTGCCACTCCTATCTCCACCGCTCGCTCGCCGGGCCGCAACGAGGCCGGGCCCCGGCCGCCGCGGGCACGGCCACGCCCAGTCTCGAGCTGATTCTGGGTAAGGGGGCTCCCGGCGGCCAGCGGCACGGCGGCGCGGCTCCCGGCGGCCTCCGCCGGAGAGGACAGGGTGCCGGGCGCGACGTAGCGTTCAGGCACTTCGCGCACGGCGAGGTCATTCCGTCGCAGCACCGCACCGCCCGGAAGGTCGCGCGCGGCCACAACGATCGGCACCGGTGCTCCGACGCGGCGCTCGACAGCTCGGATGCGATCCCCCACCTCCGAGGCGGAAAGGCCCCCGCACGCCAGGGCGAGTGAGAGCATCAGAAAGGCGCGTCGGCGCCCCGCGCGGACGCTCACCGCTCCGCGGCAGGCAGTTCGAGCGCCGCCACGGTCTCGCCCTCGGCTCGCTGGACCGTGAGCCTTCCGCCCGCCTCCTCAACTGCCGAGCCGGCGATCTGGAGACCCCGCCCACGGCCCTTCCCGGTCCGTCCAGCGGCGTCGCGGCCTCCCTGGTCGCGCACCTCGAGCACCACCCAGTCGCCGCGGCGGCGTCCGCGCAGCTCGACGGCGCCTGCGCCGTGCTCCACCGCGTTGGCAACCAGGTTGCCAAGCGCTTGCGCGAGCCGTCTGGAGTCTGCCCGTACGGTCGTGCTCCCGAGCTCGGAGCGCAGCTCCAGCG
>JACCUO010000222.1 GCA_013811765.1 Thermoleophilaceae bacterium
TCCCCGCCCCGCACCTCGCCCACGATGATCCTGTCCGGCCGCATGCGCAACGCGTTGCGCACGAGCTGACGGATGGTCACCTCCCCCCTGCCCTCGAGGTTCGGGGGACGGGCTTCGAGCCGCACCACGTGGCGCTGGCGGAGCTTCAGCTCGGCAGCGTCCTCGATCGTCACGATCCGCTCGTCGCCGGGGATCGCGCCCGATAACGCGTTGAGGGTCGTGGTCTTGCCCGAACCCGTCCCTCCGCTGACCAGGATCGATGCCCGTGCCGCCACCGCCAGCGCCAGGAGGTCGGCGCCCTCGGCTGTGAGCGTGGCGTTGCCCACGAGGTCCCGCAGCGAGAAGCCCGCACGTCGGAACCGGCGGATTGTGAGGCAGGGGCCGGTCAGCGACAGCGGCGGTATCACCACGTTCACGCGCGATCCATCGGAGAGCCGCGCGTCGCACAGTGGGGAGGCCTCGTCGACCCGCCGCCCGAGCGGGGCGAGGATCCTCTCCACCGTGTGCATCAAGTCGGCGCCCGATCCGAAGCTGACATCCGTGCGCTCGAGTCGTCCTCTCCGTTCTACGAACACCGCTCCTGGGCCGTTCACCATCACCTCGTCGACCGAGGGGTCGGCAAGCAGTGGCTCGAGCGGGCCGAGGCCGGTGGCCAGCAGGATCACCCGTTCGCAGAGCGCAGCCCTCTCGGAGTCATCGAGCGGCGCGGCCTCACGCTCCACCAGCGCCCGCACCTGTTCAGGTACTCCCTCCTCCAAGGCTTCGCCCGCCCGCGCCCGCTCGATCAGGCGCTCGCGCAGCGCGCCCGCCAGCTCCTCGATCGGCTCCATATGCGGACAAGGGCCCGCGCGGAGTTTCTCGCCCCGCCAGGCGGTTCGCGGCGAGGCGGTTTCGTGACGAGGGCTCTTGACGTCTCCGGCGGAGACGTCAACCCCGGTAGACCCGACCGCTTGGTCAGGCGCGCCCGGAACCCGCGGGACCGATTACCGGCCGCAGGTCGGCCACGGCGCCGTGCCGCGCGCCCGGAAGAGACGGAGCGCCACGCGGTCCTGATGTGCCTCTGATGCTCGGGCTGGGTCGCTTCCGCGGCCGCCCCACGTCGTCCACGTCGACCTCATGAACTGGTACTTGCCCCGGTAGCGGCCACTCGAAGACACCGCGCGAGGGTTGCCTCCCGACTCACAGAGCGCGATCCTCGCGAGCGCCGCGGGGAGGTTTGCCAGCCCGCCGCCGCTGGTGTCCGGTGAGTCCTGCCGTTCCCTGCGCCGCGGGTGCACCACGCTACTGCGGCTGAACGGCCGCAGCCGCAGGTGCCTGCGGGTGACCGGGCCGATGATGCCGTCCGCCACCAGACGCCTGCGGCGCTGGAAACGCTTGACACTCCGGTGGGTCTGCGACCCGAAGACTCCGTCCGCGTTGACGCGCAACCTGCGCTGAACGGCCTTTACCGCCCGTCCGCGATCGCCTTTGCGGAGGGTGACCTCCGCCCTTGCGGCGCCTGCGGTCATCTCGAGCTCGTCCCCAGATGCCACGGACGTGCCGGCGGTGCCCGCCCCAAGCGCCACCACGGCGAGCGACAGGGCAACACGACGGGCGACCAGGCTTCGGCTCCGCTGCGCACATGTGCCGCGACGGCGAGCGTCCAACCCTTTCAAAACATCGCGCCAACCCGCACGCGATCCGACCTTTGACGTAGACCCCACGGACGTTCGACTCCTCTTTCCTGGCGCCTACGGGGTGAGCTGACGGGCTCGCGCTGGAAAGTGCGCTACGCCGCAGACTGGCGGCGATTCGCCCCGGGGGCCGGTACACGACCCGACCCCAGTGGTTCCCCCGTTCCCTGCCACACCGGGCGGCAGAGACTCGGCTGGTTCATGACTTACGCAGAGAATGGAAGCAGATCGGCCGGCAGACTGTCGCACTGGGCCGGGACCGGGGTCCGCGGCAAGCTTGCGCGACGTCGCGACGAGGTCGCGCCGGGCCTACTGTTTCTGGTCGCCTAGCGGTGGCTCCTCGCCCGGCAGGTGCAGCAGGTTGCGGACCTCCTGCACCCCCGTTACCGCCCCCGCGCGTCGCTCCAGCTCGGCGATCGTTTCGACGTGCCGGGCCTCACCCCGCAGGATCACGACTCCCGCCATGACCTCGAGGTCCACTGTCCCGGGCAAAAACCCCGGCTGCTCAGTGAGCTTCGACCGGACTGCGAGCGCCAGCTCCGTATCGTCGGACGGGGGGGCGTCTGCCGACTCCTGGGGCTCCTGAACGGCTGGGGGTTCCGGCCGGACGTCCTCCGATGGTGGCTCGTAGGGCCTGTGCTCCCCGGGAGCGGGCTTGCCCGGCATCGGCTCATCCCAGGGCGGGGCCGGCTCGGAGGCCGCCTGGTGGGCTTCGGCAGAGCTTTCGACCAACGTGGCGTCCTGAATTTCCTCACGGTCACCCCCGAGATCGCCGGGGGAGAGAAGGTCATCCACGATGTCCGTGACGCTTAGCGGCTCATCTCGGGCAGGCGCGCCCTCAGACGGCCCGGCCATCTGCTCCTCGGACAGCGCCGGCACCTCGGCGGTCGGTGCCTCGTCGCTGGCAGCGCCCCCCTCTTGGGGGTCAAGCTGGTGCTGCCGGGGCCCGTACGTCGGCTCGGGTGCAAGGTCCGGCTCAGGTTCGGGTTCCGGCTCGGGCTCCGGTTCGGGGGTCGGCTTGAGCGTTAGCTCGGGCTCGGGCTCGGGTTCAGGTGCCGGCTCCGGTTCGGGCTCAGATTCGGGTTCGGGGGTCGGCTTGAGCGTTAGCTCGGGCT
>JACCUO010000224.1 GCA_013811765.1 Thermoleophilaceae bacterium
CTGCAGAACAGGCGGCGCCGAACGATGCGCCGACCAACGGGGGCGCCGCCGAGCGACGGCCGGCAGAGGACCCGACGTAGGTCCGGAGCGGCGCTGCGTGGGCTGTGGCCGTACGCTGCCCCGGGACGCGTTGCTGCGCTTCGTGCGCGCCGCGGACGGGTCGGCTCGGCCTGACCCGGAGGGGCGCGAGCAGGGACGGGGGGCCTACCTATGCGCCCAGCCCGAATGCGCCGAGACGGCGCGCGATGGCCGCGCCTTCGCCCGATCGTTCAGAGCACACGTAAACGTTGACCCGGAGACCTTAGACTTCACACTCGCATGGCAAAAAGACGCGTCCACGAAATAGCGAAGGAACGAGGGATCTCCAGCAAGGAGGTTCTCGGCGTGCTGCAGGCCGCCGGGCTGAACGTCAAGGCGGCGGCGTCCAGCGTTGATGAGGGTGACATCGAGATGGCCTTCAACGGCGGAAAGCAGAAGGCGGTCGCTGAGAAGCCCGGCGGCGACGCCCCCGCGAAGAAAGCCGCCGCCACGGGCAATCCGCCGGAGGCTGCGCGTGCGATGGGCCCCACCGACAAGGTAAAGGCCGGGTCAGGAAGAGCTGCCGAGGGCCGGCCACCCCCCGCGAGCAGTACCGACCAGCCGCCCACAGGCGGCGGTGGCGGACGACGTAGGCGGGTGGTAATCGACTCGCAGGCCGCGCGCCGGCAGCCCGGCCCCCCGCCCCAGCAGCAGGCCCCGCCGCGGCGCCGTGGGCGTCGCCGCCGCACCCCCTGGGTGGAGCCGGACTTGACAGTCCAGCCCGAGCAAGAGGTCGAGATACCGATCACGGACATCCCGTCGGGAGCCACGGTCAAGGAGGTGTCGGAGTCCCTCGGCCTCTCGGCGCCCGACGTGATCAAGAAGCTGATGGAACTCGGCCAGATGGCAACGCTCACCCAGACGCTGTCGGATGACGCGATCGAGGTGCTCGCCGACGGCTTCGACAAGAAGATCACGATCGTCCATGCCGCCGACGAGGTGGCGCCGCAGCCGGAGTACGAGGACTCCGCCGACCAGCTGGTCGAGCGCCCCCCTGTCGTGACGATTCTGGGGCACGTGGACCACGGCAAGACTTCGCTGCTCGACGCGATCCGCCAGACCGAGGTTGCGGCAGGCGAGGCCGGGGGGATCACCCAGCACATCGGTGCCTACCAGGTCCACCACGGCGACCACACGGTCACCTTCCTCGACACCCCCGGCCACGAGGCGTTCACCGCCATGCGCGCCCGCGGCGGCCAGGTGGCCGACATAGCCGTCGTGGTCGTGGCCGCGGATGACGGCGTGATGCCCCAGACGGTCGAGGCGGTCGACCACGCGAAGGCCGCCGAGGTGCCGATCATGGTGGCGGTGAACAAGATCGACAAGGAGGGCGCAGATCCCAACCGCGTCCGCACCGAGCTGGCCCGGCAGGAGCTCACTCCGGCCGATTGGGGAGGGGACACGGAGTTCTGCGACGTGTCGGCAAAGACCCGCGAGAACCTCGACACGCTGCTCGAGACGATCATCACCCTCGCCGACATCCAGGAGCTGAAGGCCAACCCGGACGTGGAAGCCTCCGGCGTCGTGATCGAGTCGCGGCTCGACCCGGGCCGCGGACCGGTGGTGAGCCTGCTCGTGCAGCGCGGCACGCTCCAGGTCGGTGACGCGCTGGTGGCGGGTGGGCACCCCGGCCGGGCCAGGGCCATGAACGACTACCGCGGCGAGCGCCTGAAAGCCGCCACGCCCGGCACGCCGGTGGAGGTGCTCGGCTTCGATGGGGTCCCCGAGGCCGGGGAGCATGTCCGCGTGGTGGCCAACGAGCGCGAGGCCCGCCGGGTGGCCGGCGAGCGCGCGAACCGGTTGAAGGCAGAGACCCTGGCACGGCGCGCAGGAGTGAAGATCTCGCTGGAGGACGTGATGGCCCGCGCCCAGCAGGGCGACCTCGTCGAGCTGAACCTGATCGTAAAGTCCGACGTGGCCGGATCGCTCGAGGCGCTCGCCGACGAGATCGCGAAGCTGCCCCAGCGACAGGTCACCGTCAACGTGATCCACGACGGCGTCGGCGGCATCAACGAATCGGACGTGATGCTCGCCTCGGCCTCGGGCGGCGTGATCATCGGGTTCAATGTTCGGCCGGTCGGCGATGCCACTCAGGTGGCCGCGCGCGAGGGTGTGGAGATTCGCACCTACTCGATCATCTACAAAGTGATCGAGGAGCTCCGCCAGGCGATGGAGGGCCTGCTCAAGCCCGAGGACGTCGAGAGCACCGTGGGGAGCGTGGAGGTGCGCCAGACCTTCAAGGCGTCCAAGGTGGGCACGATCGCCGGGGCCCATGTGATGAGCGGCACCGTGACCCGCGGCGCAACCGTGCGCCTCGTCCGCGAGGGCACGATCGTCTACGACGGGCGCATCGCGTCGCTGCGACGCTTCAAGGATGACGTCCGCGAGGTCGTCCAGGGCATGGAGTGCGGCATTGTTTTGGAAAACTACGCCGACGTGAAGGAAGGCGACATCGTCGAGGTCTACGAGGTGCGGCAGGTAGAGCAGTCGCTGGATTAGTGGCTTTCCTCTGTCTCCTCGAGCTCGAGCTCCATCTGCCTGACAACGCCGATCTGAAAGGCAAGCGCAAGGAACTGCAGTCGCTCAAGGCGCAGCTTCAGCGACGCTTTGGAGCGGCGGTTGCCGAGACCGACCACCACGACCTCTGGCAGCGCGCGACGCTTGCCACCGCGCTCGTCGGACGGGAGCAGCGCCGCCTGGAGGAGACCGCGGACGCCGTACAACGCTTCGTCGACGCTCGATTTGGGGAGTGGGTCAGCTGGGAGCGAACCGTCGTCAGCACGTCCGAGCTGAAGGAGGTCTAGGATGACCGTGGACCGCATGCGGCGAGTGAATGAGGCCCTCCGGGAGGTTCTCTCCGCACGGATAGCCGCCGGCCTGAAGGACCCCCGCGTGGGATTTGTGACCGTGACCTCAGTAGACACCAGCCCCGATCTTCAGCATGCTCGCGTGTACGTCAGCGTGCTCGGGAGCGAGGAGGAGCGCGAGGAGAGCCTCGAGGGGCTCAACTCCTCTGCCGGCTACCTCCAGGCGGTCATCGGTGACGAGGTACGCATGAAGCGCACGCCGACGCTCCGTTTCGTGCACGACGACTCGATCGACCACGGCTTCCGCATCTCGGAGCTGCTCGAGGACGGAGAGGAGAAGTGAGCGTGCTCTCCACGGCCGAGCAGGCCGCCCAGGGTGAGCTCCATGACGTGGTGGAGGAGCTCAGGCAGGCCGACAAGCTACTGCTGACCACTCACGAGAACCCCGATGGAGATGCCCTCGGCTCGCTGCTCGGCATGCACCTCGTCCTCACGCAGCTCGGCAAGGATTCCGTGATGTACATGTCTCCGGACGAGCAACCGCTGCCCCACGAGTACCGCGAAATGAAGTTCGAAGGGCTCGTCGGTGAATGCCCGGAGGACATGGGCGAGCGGGTCGCCGTCTTTCTCGACTGCGGCAACATCGATCGCATGCCCGTCGACTTTCTCAGGCGGGAGGGGATCCACATCCTCAACGTCGACCACCACCACGACAACACCCGCTTCGGCACCGTGAACCTCGTTGCGATCGAGGCGTCATGCACGGCTGAGATCGTCTTCGCCATCGCGGGTGAGCTGGGCGCCGAGATAACGCCGCCCATCGCCGACGCCCTCTACGTGGGGCTCGTGACGGATACCGGCCGGTTCGGGTACGAGAACACCTCTGCGGCGGCCCACAGGATGGCGGCCGACCTGATCGGGGCGGGTGTGGCGCCCCACCTCATGCATCGCCGGCTCTTCGAGGACCTGCCCTTCACGCGGCTTCAGGTCCTGGCTCGTGCGTTGGCGAGCGTGGAGCGGTACGACGACGGCGCGATCACCCTCGCACTGCTCACCCGCGAGGACTTCGAGGAGACCGGCGCCGTGGAAACCGACTCCGAGGGGGTCGTGGACCATCTGCGCGCCGTGCAGGGCACCGCTGTAGCCGTGCTCGTGCGCGACCAGCTCTGCGAGGAGCGCGACGGCTGGCGAAAGGCAAGCCTGCGCGCGACCGACGAACGGGTCGATGTGTCGATGATCGCCCGCGCATTGGGCGGTGGGGGCCATCGCCAGGCCGCCGGCTTCTCGACCCAGCTCGGATCGGCCGAGCTCGTGGCCACGATCCGCGAGCACGTGGCCGAGCAGCTCCGCGCCTGAGAGTGACGTCCGCCTGAGCCCTACGGGCGTCATCCTCTACGCCAAGCAAGCCGGCGTGACCTCTCACGACGTGGTCGCCGTCGTCCGCCGGTCGATGGGGCGCGGAATCAAGGTAGGACACGCGGGCACCCTCGATCCGTTCGCCACCGGCCTGCTGCTGATTCTCGTCGGCCGCGCCACCCGCGCGCAGCGGTTCCTGTTGGGCCTACCAAAGGCCTATCGAGCCGTTGCGCGGCTCGGATGGCGCTCGGACACCGGCGACCGCGACGGCACCCTCGAGATGACGGGCCGGATACCGGCCGAGCTCGCCATACCCAGCGGCACGATCATGCAACGCCCTCCCGCCTACTCCGCCGTGAAAGTGGGCGGGGAGGCGCTCTACCGCAAGGCTCGGCGCGGTGAGCCCGTGGAGGGCGAACCGCGGCCGGTCACGGTCCACCGGGCCGATCTCCTATGGCGCGAGGGGGACCGGGCCGCGTTTGAGATCGAGTGCTCGTCGGGCACCTACGTGCGCCAGCTGATCGCCGCGCTCGGGGATGCCTACTGTGAAGAGCTCGAGCGCACGGCCATCGGTCCGTTCGCGCTCTCGGAGGCCGACCACGACCGCGTCCTGCCGATGATCGATGCACTGGCGTTCCTGCCCGAGCGCCCGCTCGACGCCGCGGAGGCAGCGCAGGTGGCCCACGGGGTGAGGCTGCCCGCGGGCGAGGACCCGAGCGCTCCAGCCCTGCGCCTGACCCACGCCGGGGAGGTCGTGGCGATCGCCGAGCCACGCGGCTCAGAGCTCCAGCCCGTCGTAGTGTTCGCCGCGTGAAGGTCAGCCTGTTGACGGACATCCCCGAGCAGCCGCCTGGCGCCGCCGCGTCACGCAAGATCGCCATCGGCACCTTCGACGGCGTCCA
>JACCUO010000255.1 GCA_013811765.1 Thermoleophilaceae bacterium
GACGACCGGCTGATAGACCAGGCGCAGCTCCTCGCGCGGGAGTGCGTCGCGGAGCTCCCGCGCCAGCTGCAGCCGCTCCGTGACCTCCTCGCGCATCGTGTTGTCGAAGAGCTCTGAGCGCCCGCGCCCGGCCTCCTTCGCGCGGTACATGGCGGTGTCCGCCTCGCGCAGCAGGCGCTCCGGCGTGGGACGCTCGTCCGGGCCCGCCACCACCACGCCGACGCTCGCCCCCACGAGCACCTCCTCCTCACCCGCGGCCAGGGGCAGGGTGAATGCCTCGACCACGCGGGCGGCCAGCACCTCCGCCCGCGAATCGCCGGGGAGGTCCTCGGCGATCACCACGAACTCGTCGCCGCCCAGCCGTGCCACCGTGTCACCCGCGCGCACCGTCTCGTCCAGGCGGTGCGCGGCTGCCGCGAGCACGGCGTCGCCTGTCTCATGACCGCGCGTGTCGTTGATCGCCTTGAAGCAGTCGAGGTCGATGAAGAGGACCGCCACCGATCCGCGCGTGCGAGCCACGCGTCCGAGCGCGTGCTCGAGACGATCCATCAGCAGGGCTCGGTTCGGCAGCCCGGTGAGCGGATCGTGGATCGCCTGGGCCTCGAGGCGCTTTCGCTCGGTCACATCCTCGGCGACGGTGTACCAGGACTCGCCATCGGAGCGCGCGCTCCACCGCAGCCACCGCCAGCTGCCGTCCCGGTGCAGGAAGCGGTTCTCGAAGTCCACGATCTCGTATCCCGCAGCGCCGATGTTGGAGATCACCTGAGCCGTGCGCTCGCGGTCCTCGGGATGCACGAACTCCATGAACGGCTTGCCGGTGACCTCCCCCTGCGTCCATCCCAGCGTGGCCTCCCAGGCGGGGCTGAGCTCGGTCAGCCGGCCGTCCAGTTCCGCGGTGGCGAACAGGCCGCTCGACCGCTCGAAGAGGTTGACAACGGCACCCACGTGGGCGGGGGGTTCTGTGTCCGGCGTCGAAGAGGCGAGTGCCACGCGTACGTCCTTGTCAACTGGGGGCCTGTTGGTTGATCGACCACGGCGAGGGATGCCGTGAGTCGTACATCCGTCCGGTTGAGCGGGGCGGGCCTCAGTGCAGTCCCTCGGGACCGGCTCTGATGCCGCACCGCTGCGCGAGGCAGCTACCGTGCTGATAGGCGCGCGCGACTATGAATCGGCCCAGCCGTGGCTCGACGTTGGCCGCGGTCGCAATCCTTGCGGTGACCATCACGGCTTGTAGTGAGGGCAACGACCCGGGCTCCAATGTGTCGGAGCGCCCCGGCGATAAGGCGGCGATTCGGAACGTGCTCGTCACGGCGTTCAAGACCGAAGACCCTGAGGGCATCTGCTCGCGCCTTCTCACTCGTCAGCTGTTCCGTCAGATCTAAGAGAGCAAGGCCGCCTGCCGCCGGGTGGAAGCAGAGGAGGAGGACGAGCCGGTCAAGCGCGTCGAGGTGTCAAGCACCCAGGTAAGCAGGGAGGGACGGCCGGCATCGTTTCCCTCGCCAGGGAGGATCGGACGTGGCGCATCGACGACCTGTCTATCGGTTTCCTGCGCTCGGCCCTGACGGCGGCGCTTGAGAACGACAAGGAGATTCCACGCTCCGTAAACCGGTGCGCCCTCAAACACCTCTTGCGGTTGCCGGATGGACGGTTCAAGGATCTCGCCTACGGACGCTCAGCGAGAGGCCCGACGCCCAGCGTCTACTGTTCACCGAGCTCACGTCATGCGAGCACGCGGAGGGTCGGCCCTCCACCCCCCGGCGAGAAATCAACAAGGAAGTGGCGAAGTCGCTGCGCCAGGGCGGGGCGAGGCCCGCGGCTGTCAAGTGCGTGATCAGGAGCCTTACCCGTAGGGCCTCCGAGCGGAAGCTCATCGCGCTTCCAACTCCAAGACGACCGACCGAGGCGTTGAGGAGGGTTTGAGGTGCCTGAGGAACCCTCGACTCCTTTTGCACGCGGGGGATGCAGAGCGCGTCGCTCACCCCGAATTCTCTGCCGAGTTCTGATCGAACGCGCACCCAAGAGCTGACGTGGCCGCGCCCAAGCGCCCATCCTCGGTCCACAGCATGGCGCCATCGGTGAGCTTGGTGGCGGC
>JACCUO010000164.1 GCA_013811765.1 Thermoleophilaceae bacterium
GCGCCCAGCCGGCGGCCGACCTCGGCGAGCACGCCGCGCGCCTGCTCGTCGCCGTCGTGGGCCAGCTCGGTCACCAGCCCCCCGGTGATCTCGCCTCCCTGCGCGCGCCTTCGCCCGAGTGTGGAGCTCGGGGTAGCCGCTGCGGCGCGCTCGGCCGCCACCCCGATCGCCGTGCCCGAGGCGAGCACCTCCAGGCAACCCCGACCCGGGCACGCGCCCGGGCACTCCTCCCCCTCGTGGTCGACCACGAGGTGCCCCAGCTCGCCGGCGAACCCCCGCGCTCCCCGGTAGGGCCGCCCGTCGAACACGAGCCCTCCGCCGATTCCGGTCCCGAGCGCGAGCATCACCACGTGATCGGCCCCGCGCGCGGCGCCGTGACGGTGCTCGGCGATGACCGCCGTGTTCACATCGTTGTCCACGTACACCGGCAGCCCGAGCCGCTCGCTCATCAGGTCCCGGAACTGGACGTTCTCGATCGGCAGGTGGTTGGACCACACCGATGTGCCGGTCTCCCGGTCCACGAGCGAGGGGAGGCCGAAGCCCACGGCTTCGACGCCCGGGGCGGCCGCCCGGGCCTCCTCGACCGCCTCGGCGACGATATCGAGCGTCTCCCGCCGATCGGCCCCGCGCCAGAAGCGGTGCACCCGGTGATGGACCGCCAGCTCTCCGTCCACTACTCCACCCAGAAGCTTCGTACCCCCAGCGTCGATCCCGATGACTCGGCGCGACGGCATGGCCGGACGATATACAGGGTGGCGTGAGCGACCCCCGCCACGAGGGCAGGCCCGACTACAAGGTCTACCGCTCGCGGCGACGGCGGTTCGGGTCCCTGCGCCCCGCGGGCGATCGCAAGAGCCTGCTCCGGCGACCGGGGGGCGACCGGCCCCGGCGTGAACGGCGGGAGCTGACGCCCGGGCTGGTGCTGAGATGGATCGCCCTGGCGGCCTTCGCCTGGATCCTCATCTCCCTCGTCCTCTTCATAGTGAGCGCGCAGCTCCAGAAGGGCGTGTCAGCCGCCGCGGACTCCGCGCTCGCGGGCGGGGGCACCATGCTCACCGGCAGCACCGTCCTCGTGCTCGGGTCGGACCAGCGCGCGGGCGACTCGATCGACAAGAGCCAGAGCGGCCCGGGTCGCGCCGACAGCATCCTCCTGCTGCATGCCGCCTTCGGAAGCGTGCGCAAGCTCTCGATCCCGCGCGACTCCGCCGCCGACATCCCCGGCCACGGCGCCCAGAAGATCAACGCCGCCTACGCACTCGGCGGAGCCGGGCTCACGATCGAGACGGTCGAGCGCTTCCTCGGCAACGGGCTCGAGATCAACCACGTCGTCGAGGTCGATTTCGCAGACTTCCCCGAGCTGATCGACTCGCTCGGCGGGATCACGGTGAACAACAGGTCACGGATCTGCTCACCCCCCTTCGACAACTTCTTCAAGGGCTACCGGCTACCGAAGGGCGAGCAGGAGCTCGACGGCGAGCGCGCACTGGGGTTTGCCCGTGTGCGCAAGAACGAATGCGCACCGGCAGAGGACGACCGCGACCGCGCCGCCCGGCAGCAGGAGGTGCTCTCCGGCATCCGCGGCAAGCTGCTCTCGCCGAGCACTTTTCTACGGTTGCCATGGGTCAGCTGGCAGGCACCGAAGACGATCGAGAGCGACATGGGAAGCGCCGGGCTGTTCGGGCTCTTCACGGATCTGATCACCGGCAACTCGGACAAGTCGAGCGTGCTGCGGTTCTCGTGCGGGGGCTGCGGGCCGAGCGGAGCGGCCCTCGTGGCGGACTCCGAGAAGCGGGCAGCCGTCAAAGAGCTGCTCGGCCGCTGAGCCTCGCGTCAGCTCGCGGGCTTCGAGTCCGCGGTCGCCTTGCTCTTCTCGCCGCCAGAGGTCGAGGAGGAGTCCGCCTTCGTCTTCGAGGAGGAGTCCGAGCCGCCCTTCGACTTGCCTTCGTCGGCGCTTTTCTTCTTTTCGTCCTTGGCGCTCTTCGCCTTGGCGTCCTCGGCGTTCCTCGACTTCGTGCCGTAATCGGTGTTGTAGAAGCCCGAGCCCTTGAAGTGGACGGCCACCGGATGGAACACGCGCTGCACCGGCGCGTCGCAGGCGGTACACGTGTCCAGGGAGTCGTCAGCCATGCGCTGCATCACCTCGAAGGTGTGGCCCTTCTTGCAGCGGTATTCGTAGATCGGCATGGCACTTCGATTATACGAGTGCCAACGGGCTCATCTAGGGTTCGGGACCGATGCCGAGCGAGCCCGTGACCATGGAGAAGATCGTCGCCCTCTGCAAGCGGCGCGGATTCATCTTTCAGTCCTCGGAGATCTATGGGGGGCTGGCATCCACATACGACTACGGCCACTACGGCGTCCTGCTCAAGTCCAACGTGAAGGCCGAGTGGTGGCGGGCGGTCGTCCAGGAGCGCGACGACGTGGTGGCCCTCGACGCCGCGATAATCATGCACCCGAAGACCTGGGAGGCCTCGGGCCACCTGGAGGGCTTCACGGACCCACTCGTGCAATGCCTCGGCAAGTGCAAGAGACGCTGGCGCGAGGATCACCTGCGTGAGGCCGAGCCGGGCGAAGGCGCTGAGGAGGAGGGCGCCCCCCTGAAGTGCCCGGAGTGCGGCGGCGACCTCTCGGAGCCGCGCAACTTCAACCTCATGTTCGAGACCCACATGGGCCCGATCCAGGACGAGGG
>JACCUO010000003.1 GCA_013811765.1 Thermoleophilaceae bacterium
GCCGGAGCCCGTCGCCGAGCCGGCCGAGCCCGCCGAGACCCCGGCGGAGTGACGCCGACCCCCCTGGGGGTTTCGGCATGACGCGGCTCCCGGGCTCCCCGTGACCCGTACCGGCGCACGCCGCGACCGCACCGGTCGCGCGCTGGCCCGGCTGCCTGCGCCCATCCAGGGCCTCCTGCGGCTCGCCTTCGTTGCCACTCGCGTGACCGCCGGGCCACGGAGCTTCTTGACCTACCTCCGTCTCAGCCGGATCCGCCGCCACGAGGGCTCGGGTGGGCGCGTGACGCGGGTGCGACTGCGCCCCCTCGAGGGGCGAGAAGTTCTACTCCGGCCGAGCACATCTGATGCCGATACCGTCTGGGGGACGTTCGCCGGCCGGTACCACCTTCCGCCGCCCGAGATGCCGGATCCGCTGCTGATCTGGGACCTCGGGGCCAACATCGGGCTGACGATGGCGGACATGGCCGTCCGCTTTCCCCGCGCCCGGATCGTCGGGGTGGAGCTCGACCGTGAGAATGCCGAGCTCGCCCGCGTGAACCTGGCGCCGTGGTGCGACCGCTGCGATGTTGTTCACGGAGGCGTGTGGCCGCGGGACGGGGAGCTGCGCTATCGCCACTTCTCAGGCGGCACCTCGGGCCACCACGTGGCCGACCTGCCGGAGGTCGCCGAGGGTCCCGGCGTAAGGGTCGCCCCCGCGATCTCCCTCGGTGCGCTGCTGGCCCGGGCGGGCCCGGACGCCGTGGTGGATTATGCGAAGGTGGATGTCGAGGGTGCCGAGCGAGAGCTGCTGCGGGAAGGCACCGGGTGGGCCCCACGCGTCCGCACCATTACCGTCGAGGTGCACGAGCCCTACACGATCGCCGAGTGCGAGCGGGACCTCCGCGCCCTCGGCTTCACCACTCGCGCCGACCCACGCCACTGGGCCTGCGTGGTCGGAGTGCGCACCACCGAGGGACCTCTGTGACGGCTTCGCCACAGTTGACGCAAAGAGCAGGGTGGATGCGTCAGGTCCGGCCCAACTCCGCCGACCGTCTTTGTAACCTCGACGGTCCAGCCTCCATCAACTTTCCGAGAACCAGAAGGAGCTTCAGATGGCAGCCACGAACATCAACAGGGTCGTCCTCACGGGCAACCTCACCCGCGATCCCGAGCTGCGCAGCACGCCCAGCGGTACCGCCGTGTGCGGTCTACGGGTGGCCTGCAACACCCGCCGCAAGGATGCCTCCGGCCAGTGGGTCGACAAGCCCAACTACTTCGACGTCACGGTCTGGGGGGCACAGGGCGAGAACTGCGCCCAGTACCTCTCGAAGGGGCGTCCGGTGGCGATCGACGGGCGCCTGGAGTGGCGCGAATGGGAGGCGAAGGACGGCTCTGGGAAGCGTCAGAGCGTGGACATCATCGCGGACTCCGTCCAGTTCCTTGGCTCGCGCGAGGGGGGCGAGGACAACGGCTCCCGGTTCACCCCGCAGAGCGATGTCCCTGCGGACACGGCCGACTTCCAGCCGGCGGCGGCCGGCGGCGCGGCCTCAGACGACGACATCCCGTTCTAGCCGGGAGCGCCACCGCGTCCTGCGGCGAGGGGGAGGCGGTAGCATTGCCGGCTTCATGCGGTCAAGAAGAACAGTTGCCGGACACCTGCCCTCCCGCGGGAGGGCAGGCTGATGGCTCAGGCGATCCTGCTGGAATCCGTGGAGTCGCTCGGGGAGCGCGGGGAGGTGGTCGACGTCTCGGACGGCTACCTGCGCAACTTCCTCGCGCCGCGCAAGCTCGCCCAGCCCGCTACGGCTGCCTCGATCGCGGAGGCCGAGCGCCGTCGGGAGGCTGCGGAACGCGCGGTGGCGGAACAGGCCGAGCGGGCCGAGGAGACCGCCGCGCTGCTGCGCAAGACGGTGCTCACGATCTCGCACCAGGCGGGGGACGACGGCCGGCTGTTTGGATCGGTGACGCCCCAGCAGATCGTCGACGCGGTGCGCCAGGCACGGGGGCTGAAGCTGGACAAGCGGCGGATCCAGCTCGAGGAGCCGATCAAGGCGACGGGCACCCACATGGTCACGGTGGAGGTCGCCGATGGCGTGAGCGCCGCCGTCAAGACCATCGTCACAGCCGAGTAGGGCCCCTAGCTTCCGGAGCGCCGTCGTGGCTGTCGTAGCCCCGCCGGCGGGCGCCCCCGGCGTGCCGCCACAGAACGAGGAGGCCGAGGTCGCGGTCCTCGGCGCGATCCTGCTCACCGAGCAGGCGCTGGACCAGATTCTCGTCGAGCTCAAACTGGGACCGGACGACTTCTACCGGCCGCGCCACCAGCTCATATTCCGCTCGATGATCCGTCTCAAGGAGAAGGCGGAACCCGAGGCGGTCGACGCCATCACCGTTTGCGACGACCTCACGCGGGAGGGCAAGATCGCGGAGGCGGGCGGCCCGGCCTATGTGCACTCCCTGCCGACCATGGTTCCCGCGGTGGGAGCGGTGCGGGACTACGCCAAGATCGTGCGCGACCACGCCATCCTGCGCGGCCTGCTCGCCACCGCACGGGAGATCCAGGAGAGGGTGGCCACCGAGGGCGGCGACCCCCGCCTGCTGGTCGAACAAGCCGAGCAGGCCATCTTCAGAGCTGGTCACGACCATCAGGCAAAGGCGCTGCGGCCGATCGAGGAGATTCTCCACGAGGAGCTGGACAAGCTGGAGCGGCTCTCAAAGGAGGGCCAGTCGCTCACCGGCACGCCGTCCGGATACAGGGACCTCGACGAGATCACCGGGGGGTTTCAGCCCGGGAACCTGATCGTTCTCGCGGCGAGGCCCGCGATGGGCAAATCCTGCCTTGCCACCTGTATCGCCGAGAACGCGTCGGTGGATTACGGGAAGGCGGTCGCGCTCTTCTCCTTGGAGATGTCGGAGGGCGAGCTCGGCCAGCGACTGATCGCCTCGCGGGCGAAGATCAGCGGGGAGTCGCTGCGAAAGGGACGGGTAAAGCCAGAGCGCTGGCCCAAGGTCCTGCAGGCCACAGACAAGCTCGCGCCCGCGCCTCTCTGGATCGACGATTCGAGCGACATCGGGGTACTCGAGCTCCGTGCGAAGGCGCGGCGGCTTCACCAGCGCCACCCACTCGGCCTGCTGATCGTGGACTACCTTCAGCTGATCCGCCCGGAGGATCCACGCGATGGCCGCGTCGAGCAGGTCGGCAAGATGAGCCGCGGACTGAAGATCCTGGCCCGCGAACTGCACATCCCGGTGATCGCCATCTCGCAGCTCTCGCGCGCGGTCGAGGCGCGGCCGGACAAGCGCCCACTGATGTCGGACCTGAGGGAGAGCGGCAACATCGAGCAGGACTCCGACCTGGTGATGTTCGTCTACCGCGACGAGTACTACAACACCGACACCGAGAAGCCCGGCGTGGCCGAGGTGATCATCGGGAAGCACCGCAACGGCCCCGTCGGCCACGTCGAGCTCGCCTTCCTCGACCGCTATCCAAAGTTCGCGAGCATCGCTCGCGAGCGGGTCGCGGAGACCGCGGCGAGGTGAGCTGAATGCTGCGTCCCGTGCCCCAACCGGAGGAGGGTGCCGGCGGCGGACGACGCTCCTGCGTCCTCGGCATCTGCGAGGGCAACGGATGGATCCTGCGGGAGGACAACCAGTCCGAGCCCTGCGAGTGCCAGGAGCGCATGGTCAGCCGGGCGGCCAGCCGGGGAATGGGCACGGGCATCCCGAAGCGCTACCGGGAACTCTCATTGAGCCGCAAGCCTATCTGCGACCTCGACCCGTTCGTCCTGCGCCACGTGCGCACCTTCGTCGAGCAGATCGACATGCAGCTGAGCGCAGGAAAGGGGCTCTGGTTCACCGGCGACGTGGGCACGGGCAAGACGTCCCTCGCGATGCTGGTGTCTCAAGCGGCGGAGCGGAAGGGGCGGTCGGTCGCTATCTACCCGGTCACCCGCCTGCTTGCCGAGATCAAGAACACCTACGACCGCGAGTCGGGTGGCTCATACATGTCCCTGTTCCGGAAGCTGGTATCCGTCGACCTGCTTCACCTCGATGACCTCGGCGCGGAGAAACGTACCGATTGGGTCCTGCAGGAGCTGTACTCGATCGTCAACGAGCGCTGGCAGGACGAGCGCTCCGTCGTGGTCACCACCAACATCACCGATCTCGACGAGCTGCGGAACGAGATCGGATCGAGGACGGTCTCGCGGCTGGTCGAGATATGCGGCGACCCCATCCCCATCATGGGTCCCGACCTCCGCCTCACGTCCGCGGGCTGAAAGCCATCAGCGGGAGGAGCGCAGCCCGCACCGACGTTTTCCTCGGGCGAGCACCGCACCGATGTTCTCCCCCTAAACTCGTTCGGTCATGCCGGGACTGGTAATCGTTGGCGCCCAGTGGGGCGATGAGGGCAAGGGCAAGGTGGTCGACCTCCTCGCCGAGCAGGCGGACGCCGTGATCCGCTTCCAGGGCGGCAACAACGCCGGCCACACGATCGTCCTGGGCGAGAAGACCTACAAGTTCCACCTGATTCCCTCGGGCATTCTCTACCCCGGCAAGCTCTGCGTGATCGGCAACGGCGTGGTGGTCGACCTCCGGGTCCTCTCGGAGGAGATCGACGGCCTGCGCAGGCGCGGCATCGACCTGAGCGGCCTGCGCATCTCGGCCAACGCGCACCTGATCATGCCCTACCACTTGCTGCTCGACGAAGCCGGGGAGGCCAAGCTCGGCAGACGCGAGATCGGCACCACCAAGCGCGGTATCGGTCCGTGCTACGCCGACAAGGCGGCGCGCCTCGGCATCCGCCTCCAGGACGTCCTCGACGAGAAGATCCTCAAGCAGAAGATCACGGCCGCCCTCGAGCCAAAGCGCCAGACGCTGCGCGAGTTCACGAAGGACCCTCGGCTGGACCTGCACCAGATGACCGAGGAGTACACGGCCTTCGGCCACCGCCTCGAGCCGTACATCGCCGACACTCCGCCGATCGCCTGGAACGCGCTCGACCAGGGCCGCCTGGTGGTCTTCGAAGGCGCGCAGGGGACTCTGCTCGACATCGATCACGGCACCTATCCGTTCGTGACCTCGTCCAACCCCGTGGCCGGCGCCGCGTGCGTGGGCGCGGGCGTCGGGCCGAAGGCCATCGACCACGTCTGGGGCATCGCCAAGGCCTACAGCACGCGCGTGGGGGCGGGACCCTTTCCCAGCGAGCTGCACGACGGCCTCGGGGAGAGACTCCGAACAGCCGGCGCGGAGTTCGGAACCACGACCGGGCGCGCGCGGCGGTGCGGCTGGCTCGACGTGGTTGCGCTCCGATACGCGGTCCGGGTGAACGGCCTCACGGCGCTCGTGATCACCAAGCTGGACGTTCTGACGGGTATCGACCCGCTGCGGGTCGCGGTGGGTTACGTCGGGCCCGAGGGTGCGAGCTTCACGGACTTCCCCTACCACCAGTCCGTGCTGCACACCGCCCGTGGTGAGACGATCGAGCTACCCGGCTGGCAGGAGGACATCTCGGGCGTCCGGGAGATAGCCGACCTTCCCGAGGCCGCCCGCGGCTACCTCGATTTCATCGAAGAGCAGCTCGGCATACCCGTGGTGATGGTGGGGGTAGGCCCGGGGCGGGACGAGATCATCTGGACGGAAGCCGCCCAGCAGCTCACTGTCACCTGCTGAACCCGCGACCGGAGAGGCCCGAGCCGGCGGTGCGGCAAGAGAGGCTCGGGTGTCAGGCTCTCACGACGTGGCTCGAGGCGGCCATGTCGTGCAGGGCGCGGTTCTGATCGTCCCACAGCGGCCAGAAGAAGTTCAAGAACCAGGGGATGATGGGAATGATCGTGGAGGCGATGAACACCGCCAAATTCTTGAGCACCACCTCGCGGAAGGCGGCCGATCCGAAACCCCAGGGCTCGCCGCTATCGCGCACCGCGCGGATACCGACCAGCTGCTTGCCCCACGTCTGTCCATTGCGCTCCCCCTTGCGCGCCATCAACGGGGGGGCGTAGAGCAGCCACATGACTACGACCAGCAACAGCCAACCCAAGAGAGCGACTATCGCCGCTCCCACGGCCACGTCCTCGTTGTCTGTGCCGGTCAACCCGACCGCGCCGCCGACGAAAACGAAGAACAGGATGACGGCCGGCACGAGCAGCACGAGGAAGTCGATGACGAAGGCCCCCAGACGGATTCCCCAGCTCGCGAGCTCCCCCAGCGGCGGGCCCCCTGCAGATGGGGGCGCCTGCTGCCAGCCCCCGGGCGGGACCGGGCCGGCGTAGGGCGGAGCTCCGGGAGTCTCGGGCCTGGGAGGGTAAGCCGGCGGCGGGACAGATGGCCGCTGGCTGGGCGGTTCCGGTGACTGGGGCCCGGGGGGCGGTTGACCTGGAGCCGGTGACTGGGGCCCGGGGGGCGGGGGCTGGCCGGGACCGTAGCCGGGGGACCCGGGGCCAAAGCCGGGAGTGTCGGGGGGACGGTCGCCTGAGCCGGGAGCCATTCTGGCGGCCAACACTAACGCCCACCGAGTCCCTCCGCGGGCGGGCTCTCGAGTACGACCTCCTCCCCCCTGCGCAGGAAGCGCATCGCCAGCGCCACCGACGAGAGCATCGCGGTGACGGCCAGCGCGATCTGCACGCTGATGACGCCCTCTTCGGTCCAGTAGACGTCGTCGAGCTCCAGGAGCAGCGCGGACTCGTCGAGGGTGAGGCCCATGCCGACCCCGAAGGGGATCGCCAACAGCGGTTCGATCGCCTCGTCCCGCGTGACTATTGCCGCGCCGCCCGCAGCAAACGCGAGCACGATGCCCGGCACGAAGTGGTGAATGTGGCGCCGGCCCACCTTCAGATCGCGGAACGGGCCCACGGTGGAGCGCCCGCGCAGCAGAGTGGTCACGCTTCGCGCGGTGACGAAGGTGACAACGAAGGACGTGAGCAGGTTGAACATCGAGTTCTCCCGAGTCGAGACCTCGCGGTAGCCGGTCCGGGCCACCTCCGCGGTCTCGGCTGCCGCCTCGGCCACAGCCAGCAGCGGGTCCTCCGCCTCGGCCGGGCTGGGAGCCGAGCCCTTCCGCAGGACGCGGCTGAACTCCACGGTGATCACCGCCGCGGTGGCAGTGACGGCGAGGAGCCCGAGCGCCAGCGTCCGCCGGTCGGCCGGCAGACCGGACCGGCGCGCTCGGCGCTGCCGTCGAGGGGCGCGGGATCGGATCCAGGCGCTCACGACCACCGCTCCAGCAGATCCTCCTCTGGCACGTCGCGGACCACCCGCCCCGGAACCCCCATCACCACCGTCCGGGCCGGCACGTCTGAGACCACCACCGTCCCGGCGGCCACGAACGCCTCCTCGCCCACCTCGACGCCGGGCACGAGCACGGCGGCGCCCCCAACCCGGCACGCCCGCCGCAGAGTCGCGCCGCGAAGCTGGTGGCCGGGGCCGTGACGGCCCATCGTGTTGTCGTTTAAGAGGGTCACGCCGGGGCCCACAAAAACATCGTCCTCCACCGCCGAAAAGGCGGTTATGTAGCACCCGGTCTGGATCTTCACGCGCGCGCCGATGGCCACGTCGTTGTCCACCGCCGTGCCCCGCCCGATCACGGTGCCTTGCCCGATCGTGGTCCGCTCGCGCACGTGAGCCTGGTCGCCCACCACCGCGCCGTCTCCCACCTGCGCACCGGCCACCACGACGGCCCCCGCGCACACGGTCACATCCGAGCCCAGCTCGACCGGGGGAAGAGGATCCCGAGAGGCGGTCGAGCGGGGGCCGAGGGCGACCGGCTTGCCGATCACCGCCCCGTCCTGAATCCGCACCCCACCGCCGATGACCGTGCCCTCGTGGATGACGACGTTGCCACCGAGCTCGACGGTCGGGGGCAGTAGCACGCGCTCGCCGAGCAACAGCCCCGGGGCGCGGTCAGACGGTCGGAGCACGGCCCTCACCGTCCAGCGACCGCTGTAGCTGCTCGAGCACCCGTACCACACGAAGGCCGCTCTCTCCATCCGAGCGCGGGACTGCTCCGCCGCGAACGCACTCGGCGAAGTGCGCGCATTCAAGCCTGAGCGGCTCGTCGTTGGGCACGCTTGGTGACCAGCTATCTCCAGAGCGGGCGATGTACTCGCCATAGGAGGCGAAGTCCTCGTCGAAGCCCTTGTCGTAGACCGTGAGCTTGCGCTCGACCTCCATGTCGTCGAAGGTGGCCATCTTCCGGGAGCCCACGACGGTGAAGCGGCGCTCCTTGTGCGGGTCGAGCCAAGAGAGATGGAGATGGGCGGCCAGTCCGGAGGGAAAGCGCAGGTAACAGAAGACCACGTCCTCGACGCCCCGGCGCATGTAGGACTCCCCCATGGCCCTGCACTCGGTTGGCTCCTGACCGGCCAGGCGGAGCATCACCGAGACATCGTGGGCGCCAAGGCTCCAGAGGGCGTTCTCCTCGGCCCGCAGTTTCCCGAGGTTCAGCCGGTTCCCGTAGATGTAGTGGATGTCCCCGAGCTCGCCGGAATCGGCTATCTCCTTGAGCCGCTCGAGCCCCGGGTGGTACTCGAGCAGATGGCCGACCATCAGCACCCGCCCGGCGTCCCGCGCTGCCGCCACGACGGCCTCCGCCTCGGTGACCGACTGGGCGAGCGGTTTCTCGACAAAGCAGTGCTTGCCCGCGGCGAGCACCCGCTCGGACAGCTGGGCATGGGTCGAGACGGGCGTGGCCACGGCAACCGCGTCGAGTGTGCCGTCCGCAAGCAGCTCGTCGACTTCGGTGGCTACCCGGGCCTCGGGAAAAGCCACCCCCCAGCGGCTCCGGGCCTCCTCGGAGGCGTCGCAGATCCAGGCCAGATCGAACTCAGGCAGACGGTCGAAGTTCCGCGCGAGGTTGGGGCCCCAATACCCGAGCCCCACCACGCCAACGCGCAGCGGCGCGGACGCGCTCACAGAAGCACCGGTATCCGGGCCTCGAATCCCCTTGTGACGCGCTTCGACCCCGTCATCGCCGCGCAGTGTAGGCGCCAAGCACCTCGCGTATGCGCTCGCCGGCATGACCGCCGCCGTATAGCTCGGACCGCGCCAAGTCCGGGGCCGGCCGGGCCACGGCCTCCAGCGCCGCCTCTCGGTCGAGCCCCACCAGCGAGTTCCAGCCTGACTCCACCGTCTCGACCCACTCGGTGTTGTCACGGAGGGTCACGCATGGGATCCCGAGCAGGTAGGCCTCCTTCTGTACCCCGCCCGAGTCGGTGAGGATGGCCCGTGCGTGCATGGCCACCTTCATGAAGTCCAGATAGCCGAGCGGAGGGGCCAGGCGCAGAAGAGGAGCCCTCTCCAGCCGGCCTCGCAGCGCGGCCTTCTCGAGGCTTGCGGCCGTGCGCGGATGCAGCGGCACGAGGGTGGGCAGCGGTAGCGCCTCGAGCAGCTCGACCAGCCGCTCAAGGCGCTCCGGGTCGTCGACGTTGCCCGGCCGGTGGGCGGTTGCCAGGAGGTACCCCCCCTCCTCGAGCCCGTAGTCGACGAGCGCCGTCGAGCGCCCCTCGGCGATCGGCCGGAAGGCCAGCGAGACGTCCGCCATCACGTCCCCCACCAGATGGGGCTCCCCAGCCGCGGCCTCCCGGCGAAGGTTGGAGACAGCGGTCTCGGTCGAGCACAGCAGCAGGTCGCTCGCGTGGTCGGTGAGCACGCGGTTGAGCTCCTCCGGCATCGTACGGTCAAACGACCGCATGCCGGCCTCCACGTGGCCGACCGGAACGCCGGCCTGGGCGGCGGCGAGCGCGCCGGCCAGGGTCGAGTTGGTATCCCCATAGACGAGCACGAAGTCGGGGGCGGCATCGGAGAGCACGCCCTCCAGCAGGCCGAGGATGCGGGCTGTCTGCTCGGTGTTCGAACCGCCCCCCGCCCCGAGCCGGAGATCGGGCGCCGGCACGTCCAGCTCCTCGAAGAAGACCCGGGAGAGCTCATCATCGTAGTGCTGCCCGGTGTGCACGAGGATCTCCTCGTGGTGCTCGCGCAGCAGGCGCGATACGGCCGCCGCCTTGACGAACTGCGGTCGGTTGCCGACGACGGTCAGAATGCGCACGATGGGCAGGAAGCTATTGGGCGGGGCCGTCGGGGTACTGGCCGTGGTGGGCGACGTGGTCCGCCACGCTGCCTGGTACGTGCGCTACCACGTCGACGGCACCCCGCGAAGGGACGGCCCACCGGACCAAGAGCGTGCGCCGCGTTAGGCGTCGGCCATCTCCTGCTCCACGTGTGCCCGAAAGGCCGCCGCGGCCTGCCGGGTGAGCTCGCCGGGCGCGGCCAGCTCGCTGCCCTCGATCGCCGCCACCGGCTGCACCTCGCGCGTGGTCGACGCCAGAAACGCCTCGCCGGCGCCGAGCAGCTCCTCGGAGGTCACCGAGCGCTCGGTAACCTCCATGAGCCGCGTGAGGTGCTCACGCGTGATCGACGCAAGGATGTGTTCTTCCAGCGACGGCGTACAGAGCGCGCCACTTGGGTCCACCCAGAAGATCGACGAGGTGGGTGCCTCGAGTACCCGGCCGTGCGGGGTGACCATCAGCGCCTCATCGAATCCCCGCTCGCGGGCGAGACGGGTACAGAGCACGTTGGCCGCATATGAAAGCGACTTGACGCCGTCGAGCACCCGTGTGGGCGAGAAGGTCACGTATGCCAGGCGTACGTGCTCGGGTGATGGCGGTAGGGGCTCGGTGATCAGCACCCGTCTCGCGCGCCGCGTCATGACAAGGCGCAGGCAACCGTCAAAGCCGCTCCCTCCGCGCGCCTCCAGCAACGCCGCCGCCTCCCGCTCATAGTCCTCCCGCGGGAACGGGCCGTCCAGCCGCAGGGCAGCCGCCGAGCCCGCCATTCGGTCGAGGTGCTCGTCGAGCGCGAAGGGACGCCCGTCGTAGACCCGAACGACCTCGAAGGCGCCGTCTCCGCGCAGGAATCCCTCGTCTGTCACCGGAATCGAGGTGTCGCCGGCCGGCCCGATCAAGCCGTTGAGACAGGCGAGTTCCGGTGAGGTCAGGGCCTCGGATCGGCGGTTGATGATCACGCGGTCGGCATGCGAGTCTGGGCGGTCATGGGCCGTGAAGGACTTGAACCTTCAACCTTGAGATTAAGAGTCTCCTGCTCTACCAGTTGAGCTAACGGCCCGGGTGAAACGCAGGCTCCTGCGAGAGCCGATCCCGATTGTAGTTACCCCGTATCGGACTCAAGGGACGCCAGAGCCTCGGCTCGGGTGGGGTGGATCGGGAAGACACGGTCGAGGCCCGTGATCTCGAAGATCTTCGTGATGTTCTCGTCCGTGCACACGAGCACCAGCGAGCCGCCGGCCGGCTTCAGGCGCTTTACGCCGCCCACGAGCACTCCCAGGGTGGTGGAGTCGATGAAGGTGGCCTGTGCAAGGTCGACGATGATCGCCTTCTTGCCCGCCTCGATCAGCTCGACCATGCGTTCCTTGAACTCCGGGGCCGTGTAGAGGTCGATCTCCCCGCCCAGCTCGATGACGTGGGTCTGCTCGTCGATTTCCTCGTCCTGGATGTGGAAGTTCAACTCGTTCTCCTGTCGTGGCAACTCGCCCGCGAGCGCTCCATGCCACTCTAGCGCCCGTCAGGGGGCGGTCGCTGCGCCCTGGGGTTGGCCCCCCTGGGGTTGGCCCCCCTGCGGTTTGGCCTGGGCCTGCACTTTAAGTTGCTCGACGTCGGCCTGCGTCTTCTTGCGTTCACCCTTCGGCGCGAGGTCGACCGCCTTCTGACCGGCCAAGTCCGCCACGCGGGTGTCGCCGGCCAGAGCGGCGTACTGAACGAGGTTGAGGTATGCCTGCGAATCCTCTTCGTTCTCCGCGATCAGGCGGGCTACGGCCAGGGCCTCCTTCGGCTGGTTGAGCGCCATCGGATCGTAGACCTGGAGCATCAGGCGCGCCAGGGAGGTGTCCGGCTTGTCCGGCTCGAGCGCGATATAGGCCTTCCAGTGCCGCGAGGACCTCCGCAGCTCGTCCTTGGCCCCCGCGGGGTACCCGGCCTGGGTATCGGAGGTCTGCGCGTTGGCGAGCTGGAAGTAATCCCGCACAAGTGCCTTGCGCGCGCCCTCGTTGCGGGAACCCGCCTTGAGCTTCTTCTCGTTGCGGTCGACCCGCTCCTGGACGAGGCTGTTCCCATTGCCGCTTCCGGAGCGGTCACTGAAGGCGTCGAAGAGGCCGCCCGAGACATCGCCGCCGATCCCGAACAGCACGAGCCCGCCGCCCATCAGGACGGCCAGCCCCAGGTAGACGACTTGCACCAACCGGCGGCGCTTGCCCTGCAGGTCGAACAGCATTCGCCTGAGAGCCTAGCTACGCGCCCTCGGGCTCGGCGGCCTCGGCGCGCTCCTCGGCCTTGCGCTGCACCCACGCGGCGAGCACGATGCTGAACTCGTAGAGGATCAGCAGCGGAACCATCTCCAGGATCAGAGTCACCGGGTCGATCGTCGGCAGGAAGGCCGCCACCACCGCGATCACGAGCACGGCGTAGCGGCGGTTCTTGCGCAGCTTCTCGGGCGATGTCACGCCGAGCTTGCAGGCGGCAAGGATCGCCACGGGGACCTGGAAGCCCAGGCCCATGGCCACCATCGTGAGCATGACAAAGCTGTAGTAGTCCTTCGCTCGAACCTGGGTGTTGAACTCGCTGTCATTGAAGGCCAGCAGGAAGTCCGTGGCGGGGGGCAGGACGACGAAGTAGCAGAACACGACCCCCGCGATGAAGAGGACGGGCACCATCAGCAGCAAGGGGGTGGCCACCCGGCGTTCCTTGGGGCTGAATGCCGGCAGGATGAACGCGTAGAGGTGGTACAGCAGGAACGGAAGGG
>JACCUO010000002.1 GCA_013811765.1 Thermoleophilaceae bacterium
TGACGCGCGCATGGAACGAGCTCTTCGTCACGGGAGAGGACACCCCCGCCGGATCGGTGGCGCAGGCGGCTCCCGACCAGGACGCCGCGGGGGGTGGGGTCTTCGCCCGCCTTCGCCAGAACCTCACTAAGACCCGCCGCGCACTTGGCGCCGAGCTTCAGGCCACCATGTTCGAGCGCCTGGACGACGAGGCGTTCGAGCGGCTCGAGGAGGTGCTGATCGCCGCCGACGTGGGAGCCCCGACCACCGCGGCGATCGTGGAGCGGCTCGAGCTGGAGGCGGGCTCGGGCGCGCTCGAGAGTGGCGAGGATCTGACCCGTAGGCTGCGCGAGCTGGTGGCCGAGACCGCCACCGTCGAGGGATCCACGATCGAGATAACGGAGCGCCCGGCCGTGATCCTGGTGGTGGGCGTGAACGGGACGGGCAAGACCACCACCGTGGGCAAGATCGCTTTCCACCTCCAGCGCGAGCTGGGGCTCTCGGTGCTGATCGCCGCCGGGGACACCTTCCGGGCGGCGGCTGCGGAGCAGCTCGAGGTGTGGGCGGAGCGGGCAGGGTGTGAGCTGGTGCGAGGAGCCGAGGGGTCGGATCCCGCGGCTGTCGTATTCGACGCCCTCGAGGCCGCGATCGCAAGGGGCCGCGACGTCGTGATCTGCGACACCGCGGGACGCCTGCACACCCAGCAGCCCCTGATGGAGGAGCTCGGGAAGGTGCGCAAGGTGATCGCGCGCAGGATCCCGGGCGCGCCGCACGAGACGCTTCTCACGATCGATGCCACGACGGGTCAGAACGGCCTGCGCCAGGCCATGCTCTTCCGCGAGGTTGTGGATGTGGGAGGGATCGCGCTCACCAAGCTCGATGGCACCGCCAAGGGAGGGATTGCGCTTGCCATCGCCCAGGAGCTCGGCGTGCCGGTGAAGCTGATCGGCATCGGGGAGACAGCCGAGGACCTGCGACCGTTTGACCCCCAGGACTTCGCGCGGGCCATCTTCGAGGAGGACTGATGCCGGTCGGAATAGGATGGAGGGATGCCTGCCTGGGTTATCTGGATGATCGCGGCGGGCGTGCTGGCCGCAGGGGAGATCTTCAGCCTCTCCTTCTTCCTCGGCCCGATCGCGATCGCCGCGGTTCTCGCCGCGTTCGCCTCACTTCTGGGCGCGGGCACCGCGGTGCAGATCATCGTGTTCACGCTGGCCTCGGCGGCATCCCTTGTCGTGCTGCGGCCGATAGCGAGGCGTCACCTGCACACGCCGGCCCAGATTCGCACCGGGACCGCCGCGCTGGTGGGGGAGCGCGCGGTCGTAGTCGAGCGCGTGGACGGCAACGGGGGCCTCGTGAAGTTGGGCGGCGAGCTATGGACCGCGCGGTCCTATGACGAGGATGAGGAGATGGAGCCCGGCGCACGGGTGGACGTGATGAAGATCGAGGGCGCCACGGCGCTCGTCTCGGACGCACTCTAGGAGGAGGACAGAC
This sequence comes from Thermoleophilaceae bacterium, assembly GCA_013811765.1. Taxonomy (GTDB): domain Bacteria; phylum Actinomycetota; class Thermoleophilia; order Solirubrobacterales; family Thermoleophilaceae; genus JAAYBF01. The sequence goes on from JACCUO010000002.1 coordinate 1,474, forward strand.
AAATGGCCGGACTGATCGTGCTCATAGTCATCGCCGCCGTCGTGTTGCTCACGATCGCGCAGGGTGTCCGGATCGTGCCCCAGGCGCGTGCCGGCATCGTCGAGCGGCTCGGCCGCTATCACCGGACCCTCGATCCGGGCCTCGCGATCGTGGTGCCATACGTCGACCGCGTGAAGCCCCTCCTCGACATGCGGGAGACGGTGGTGTCCTTTCCGCCGCAGCCGGTGATCACCGAGGACAACCTCACGATCCAGATCGACACGGTCATCTACTTCCAGGTCACCGACCCCAAGGCCGCGACCTATGAGATCGCCGACTACCTCTCGGCGATCGAGCAGCTCACGACCACCACGCTGCGCAACGTGATCGGCGGCATGAACCTGGAGGAGACGCTGACCTCGCGCGACAAGGTCAGCACCGCGCTCCGGGTGGTGCTCGACGAGGCCACCGGCAAGTGGGGCATCCGCGTGAACCGCGTCGAGCTGAAGGCGGTGGACCCGCCGCCCTCGATCCAGGAGGCGATGGAGAAGCAGATGCGCGCGGAGCGCGACCGCCGGGCGGCCATCCTCACCGCGGAGGGCGTCAAGCAGTCCCAGATCCTCACCGCCGAGGGAGAGAAGCAGAGCTCGATCCTGCGGGCTGAGGGCCAGCGCGAGGCCCAGATCCTCTCGGCCGAGGGCCAGTCGAAGGCGATCGAGACGGTCTTCGACGCGATCCACCGCGGCGATCCCGACCCGAAGCTGCTGGCTTACCAGTACCTGCAGATGCTGCCGCAGATCGCGCAGGGCGACTCGAACAAGATCTGGATCATCCCGAGCGAGTTCACCCAGGCGCTCGGCAAGGCGGGCTCGATGTTGCAGGAAGGTGGTGGGCCCCCGAAGGAGCCGCCGCCACCCCCCGCCCGGCCGCAGTAGGGATTCGCGGATAGTGGTGGCCGTGCCGTTCCCCCGCTAGCCTCACGCTGATGTTCGACACGCTCTCAGAGCGTCTGAACGACGCCCTCGGCGAGGTTCGCTCGCGCGGAAAGCTCACCGAGGAGGACATCGCGAAGGCGATGCGCCAGGTGCGGCTCGCGCTGCTCGAGGCCGACGTCAACTTCAAGGTGGTCAAGCAGTTCACCGGCGCCGTGAAGGAGCGCGCGCTCGGGGCCGAGGTGCTCGAGTCGCTCAACCCCGGCCAGCACGTGGTGAAGATCGTGGCCGACGAGCTCACGAAGCTGATGGGCGGCGCCGGCCGTGAGCTGGTGCTCGCCAAGAAGGGGCCAACCGTGATCCTGATCGCGGGCCTTCAGGGGTCGGGAAAGACGACCGCCTGCGGCAAGCTCGCCCGACACCTACGCCAGGAGAAGAAGCTCGACGTGGCCCTGGCGGCCTGCGACCTGCAGCGCCCCGCGGCGGTCGACCAGCTGATCAAGGTCGGCGCCGGCGCTGGTGCAGCCGTCTACGAGCAGGGCACCGCCCGTGATCCGGTGGACGTGGCCGAGTGGGCGGTAGGACAGGCCAAGACCGATGGCCGGGACGTGCTGATCGTGGACACCGCCGGCCGCCTGCACGTAGACGCCGAGCTGATGGATCAGCTGGGTCGCGTGAAGAAGCGCACGAAGCCCCACAACGTTCTTTTGGTCCTCGACGCGATGACCGGCCAGGACGCCGTGAACGTGGCCGAAAGTTTTGCCGAGACGGCCAACTTCGACGGCGTGGTGCTCTCAAAGCTCGACGGTGACGCCCGCGGCGGCGCCGCGCTGTCGGTGAAAGCCCTGACCGGCAAGCCGATCCTCTACGCCTCCACCGGGGAGAAGCTGGAGGCCTTCGAGCGCTTCCACCCCGACCGGATGGCCCAGCGCATCCTCGGGATGGGCGACGTCATGACCTTGATCGAGAAGGCGGAGTCCCAGATCGACCAGCGTCAGGCCCAGGAGCTCGAGCGCAAGATCAAGAAGAATCAGTTCACGCTCGACGACTTTCTCGAGCAGATGCAGCAGGTGCGCAACATGGGACCGCTGCAGGGCCTCCTGAAGATGATCCCGGGCATGGGCCAGCAGCTCGGCGCCCTCAACGTGGACGACCGCGAGCTCGACCGCCTGCAGGCCATCATCACCTCGATGACACCCGCCGAGCGCGGAAACCCGAAGCTGATCGACGGCTCCCGGCGCAGGCGGATCGCATCGGGTTCGGGCACCACGGTCCAGGCGGTCTCGCAGCTCGTGAAGCAGTTCGGCCAGATGCAGAAGATGATGCGCCAGCTCCAGAAGGGCAAGATGCCCTCCCTGCAGCAGCTGGCGGGGGGTAGCTGAGCGCGCAGCGTCAGGGCAGGAGCGCCGGGGCGATCGAATCTGCGGCGGGAAGCCGCAGGGGGTACTCTCTCTCGAATGTCAGTCCGAGTCCGGCTCACGCGAGTGGGCAGCAAGAAGAACGCGATGTGGCGCGTGGTGGTCGCTGACCAGCGCTCGCCGCGCGATGGCCGCTTCATCGAGATGATCGGTCATTACAACCCGCAGACCGAGCCATCCCAGATCGTGATCGACCGGGAGCGCCTCGACCACTGGCTGCGGCTGGGCGCCAGGCCGAGCGACACGGTGAGGAAGCTGATCCGGGCCGAGAACACCCCCGCTGGCGCGACGGCCACCGTCGGCGTCAAGCCTGAGACGGGGGCCAAGACCCCTCCCCAAGAGGAGAGCGAGGCCGCCTCGGAAGAGGCGGAGGCGAGCGTAAAGGCGCAAGAGCCCGTTGTGGAGGCAGAGGCCAGCGAGGCCACCGAGGCGTCCGCAGACGAGGACGCCCCGGCCGAGGCCGAGGCGCCGGGGGCAGACGCCGCGGCTGCCGAGCCTGACGACTCCAAGTCCGGCTGACCCCGGAGTCAGGACGGGGCGGATGGAGGACCTGCTCGCCTATCTGGCTCGCGCGCTGGTGGACGAGCCCGACCAGGTCGAGGTCGACTCCTTCGAGGAGGACGACGGCACGATCGTCCTCGAGCTGCGGGTGGCGCCCGAGGACACGGGCAAGGTGATCGGCCGCGGAGGAAGGACGGTTGCCGCGCTGCGCACCGTGGTGAAGGCCTCGTCGGTCAAGGAGAACCGCCGGGTGCTCGTTGACGTCGTCGACGACGACTAGGTGAGTCGGCGATGCCGACTCAGGGGCGCCTGGTCACGGCGGGCCGGGTGGGCCGGCCGCACGGGCTAGACGGGAGCTTCAAAGTCGAACGCCCGGAACACGCGCTCACCATCGGAACCGCAGTGGAGGTGGCGGGAATCGAGCGGTTGGTGGAACGGCGAGCCGGCACCGCGGAGCGTCCGCTTGTCCGGCTGGACGGGGTGGGTGACCGCGCGGGCGCCGAGGCGCTACGTGGCGAGCTCTTGCTCGTAAGGGACGCAGAGGCCCCCGCCAACCAGGCCAAGGAGTGGCTGGCGGCGGACCTCGAGGGATGCCTGGTGGCGGGGCTGGGCCGCGTGAGGCGTGTGGTCGGGGCGCCCTCCTGCGATCTTTTGGAGCTCGAGGATGGCACGCTCGTACCCATGATCTCGGACGCGGTCGTGTCGATCGACCTCGCCGAGCGCCGGATCGAGGTGGACCGCCGCTTCCTCGGTCTCGAGGAGGAGCCCGGATGAGGATCGACGTCTTCACGCTGTTCCCCGACTGGTTCGGCTGGTTCAAAGCCCAGCGGCACGTGCGCAACGCGCTCGAGGTCGGACACGCGCTCGAGGCGGTGGACCTGCGCGCCACCACCCCGCTCGGCGCGGGCCAGGTGGATGACACCCCCTACGGGGGCGGCGCCGGAATGGTGATCCGCGTCGATGTCGTGGCCG
>JACCUO010000053.1 GCA_013811765.1 Thermoleophilaceae bacterium
TGTAGACGCCGTCCTTGATCTCCGAGCGCGTGCCGATGCCACCGTCGAGCACGAGCACATGTGCCATCAGCTCGGCCATCTCCTGCGATGCGGCGGTCACGATGAAGGCAGGCCTTCCCGCGTCCTGGTGGTCATACGCCGCGCGCAGCACCTCGGGGTAGATCCGCGGGAGCACTCCGGCGAGGATCTCCGGGCCCAGCCGCTGGAGCTCCTTGACGGGCGTGCCCGCGATCACGTCGAGCACGCGCTGCCTGATCTCCTCGCTGGCGGCGTCGGTGGAGCCTTTCAGCCGGAACTTGACGTTTGCCCGCAGGTCCACCGCGAGCTGGCGCCTGCCGATCAGTCCCGACCGGTAGGCCGCCCGCGCGAAATAGATCCCCGAAGACCCCTCGATGAGGGTCTTGTCGAGGTCGAAGAAGGCGGCGCCCTGCAGCGTCAGCCGCCGTTCACCTCGAGGATCACCGCGTCGCCCTGGCCGCCGCCGGAGCAGATGGCGGCGCACCCGAGGCCGCCACCGCGGCGGCGGAGCTCGTGCACCAACGCCCCGAGGATGCGCGCGCCCGAGGCGCCGATCGGATGGCCGAGAGCGATCGCGCCGCCGTTCACGTTCACCTTCGACTCGTCCAGGCCGAGCATGCGCAGGGAGTTGATTGCCACGGAGGCAAACGCCTCGTTGATCTCGAACAGGTCGATGTCCTCGAGCTTCAGGCCGGCCTTCTCGAGCACTGCCTTCGTGGCGTTGGCGGGTGTCCGCGCGAGGTAGGGGAAGTCATCGGCCACCGCCGCCTGGGCCACGATCGTGGCCAGCGGCTGCCTGCCGTTACGGCTTGCCCACTCGTCGCTTGCGAGCACGAGCGCCCCGGCGCCGTCGTTCACGCCGGGGGCGTTGCCGGCAGTGTGAGAGCCCTCCTTGCCGGTCAGGCCCGGCAGCTTCGCGAGCGCCTCGAGCGAGCTCTCGCGCCGTGGCGCCTCGTCCACCTCGACCACAGTCTCGCCCTTCCTGGATTCGATCGTGACCGGTGCGATCTCCTCCGCCAGCCGGCCGTCGTCGGTGGCCTCGATGGCAAGCTCGTGGCTGCGCAGCGCGAACCTGTCCATGTCGGGGCGCGTTATCTCCAGTTCGTCCCCCACCTCCGTGGCCTCCACGAACATCTGCTTGCCGGTGAACGGGTTGGTCAGGCCGTCGTGCACCATCGCGTCGAGCGCCTTGGCATCGCCCATGCGGTAGCCGAAGCGCGCCTGCTTGAGCAGGTAGGGCGCGCTGGACATCGACTCCATGCCACCGGCCACCGCCACGTCGACATCGCCGGCGCGCACCTGCTGGTCGATGATCCCGGCGGCTCGGATGCCCGACGCGCAGACCTTGTTGACGGTCTCGGAGGAGACCTCCTTGGGGATGCCCGCCTTGATCTGGGCCTGTCGCGATGGGATCTGGCCCTGACCCGCCTGGAGGACCTGCCCCACGATCACGTGCTGAACCTGCTCGGGCGCGACCTCCGCGCGATCGAGCGCATGCTTGATCGCGTGGCCGCCGAGGTCGGTGGCGTCGAGCGGTGTCAGGGCGCCGCCCATCTTCCCGAAGGGAGTGCGGGCGGTGCCCAGGATCACGGTCTTCGGCATGGTGGTGGTCGGCCTCCTTGGGCGCGGGAAGAGGCCGGGACGATACCGGAGCGCTCAGCCTGGCCCGATCGGCCTCCGGAGCCGCTCCATCGCCGGGCAGGCTGCGGCTCTAGACTGCCGCGCCATGCCTGAGATCGCCATCAGCGCCCGAGACGGCGCCCCCGAGGAAACCGCCGCCGACACCCGCGTCCTTGGCCTGTTCGATGGCGAACGCCTGCATGAGCCCGAGCTGCAGCAACTGGTGGAGCTCGGCGAGGCAAAGCCCGGTCTGCGCAAGGTGGCCGTGTCACACGAGGACGCTCCCGGTGGTGGGCGGCGACGCGTGCTGATCGCCGGGCTCGGCAAGCGGGAGGAGTTCGACCTCGAGAAGGCCAGGGTCGCCGCCTCGGCGGTCGCCACGCGCGCCCGAGAGCTCGGCGCGGTCTCGCTCTCCTGGGCGCTGCCCGACGACAACGCCGAGGTCGGTCTCGTCGAGGGGACCATCCTGGCGCTCTACAAGTTCGACCGCTTCAAGTCGAAGGACGACGGGGAGGGCGACAAGGAGAAGGACGGCGAACTGGAGTCGCTTGAGATCTCCGGCGCGGAGATTTCGGAGGAGAACGTACGCCGGGCCGAGATCGCCGCCACCGCCGCCAATCGGGCCCGTGACCTGCAGAATCTGCCATCAAACGTGGCTACCCCCACCTTCCTGGCCGACCGGGCAGAGGAGATCGCCGAGGCCCACGACTCGCTCGAGCTGGAGACGCTCGACCGCGAGGCGATCACCGCCCTCGGCATGGGCGCCTTCGCCGCTGTGGCCCAGGGCACCTACGCCGAGCCGCGCCTGATCGTCCTGCGCTACACGGGGGGCACAGAGGGCCCGCACCTGGGCTTCGTCGGCAAGGCGGTGACCTTCGACACCGGGGGCATCTCGCTCAAGCCCGGCGGCAAGATGAGCGAGATGAAGTTCGACATGTCCGGCGGCGCCGCGGTGCTGGAGTCGATGAACGCGATCGCCGCCCTCGGCTTGCCGGTCACCGTCACGGCGGTGGTACCCGCCACCGAGAACATGCCGAGCGGGCGCTCCGTCAAGCCAGGAGACATCGTGACTGCGATGAACGGGAAGACGATCGAGGTGAACAACACGGACGCCGAGGGCCGCCTGATACTGGCCGACGCCCTCTGCTATGCCGTCGAGCAGGGAGTCGAGCGGATCGTGGACCTGGCCACGCTGACCGGCGCCATCATCGTGGCACTCGGAAGCACCCACGCCGGGCTCTTCTCCAACGACGACGACTGGGTGGCCGAGGTGGACGCCGCATGCTCCACCACCGGCGAGCTCGGCTGGCGCCTGCCCCTTCACCCGGAGTACGCGGAGCTGATCAAGGGCAAGTACGCCGATCTCGACAATGCCCCCGAGGTGCGCAAGGCATCCTCCATCACCGCCGCTGAGTTCCTGCGCAACTTCGTCGGTGAGGTGCCGTGGGTGCACATCGACATCGCAGGCACCGCCTGGGGCCTCGACCGGCCTTACGTGGGTAAGGGGGCCTCGGGCTTTGGCGTCCGGTCGCTGATCGAGCTGGCCCGGCGAGCTGGGGGCTAGACCCAGTGGAGGATGGCCCGTCAACGG
>JACCUO010000057.1 GCA_013811765.1 Thermoleophilaceae bacterium
AAGGGGGCGATCCGCCCCGGCCAGACGATCCTCGAGCCCACCTCGGGCAACACCGGCATCTCGCTCGGGATGATCTGCAAGCGCAAGGGCTATCCACTCAAGGTGGTGATGCCCGACAACGTGACCGGGGAGCGCACCCAGTTGCTGCGCATGTACGGCGCGGAGATCGTCTACTCGCCCGGCGGAGAGGGCTCCAACGGCGCGGTCGCGATGGCCCTCGAGATGGCGGAGGGCGACTCCTCCTACTACATGCCCTACCAGTACGGCAACCAGGCGAACCCCGACGCCCACTACCACGGCACGGCGCCGGAGATCCTCGAAGAGCTCGAGGAGGTCACCGCCTTCGTGGCCGGTCTCGGCACGGGGGGCACCCTGATGGGCAATGCCCGCCGGCTCAAGGAGCGCGATCCCGACACGCTGATCGTGGCCGCCGAGCCGCTTCAGGGAGAGCTGGTGCAGGGGCTGCGCTCACTCGAGGACGGCTTCATCCCGCCGATCGTGGACCTCTCGCTGCTCGACAGGAAGATCTTCGTGTCCAACCGCGACTCCGTCGTCTGGACGAAACGGCTGATGGAGGACGAGGGGCTCTTCGCGGGGGTCTCGAGCGGCGCGATCGCCTCCATCGCCGTCCGCGTGGCCGGCGAGCTCGACGAGGGGAACGTCGTCTTCGTGGTCTGCGACGACGGCTGGAAGTACCTCAGCTCGGGCGTCTACACCAAGAGCCTCGACGAGCTCGAGGCGGACGGGACGCTCGAGACCGCGTCGTTCTGGTAGGACCGTGATGCCGCCGGTTGGCGGCCGGTCAGCGCTCCGGGGCGCCGACGCTCTCGCGCTCGGTGGGGGCGGTGGGCTCAGAGGTGGCGGGCTCGGAGGCGGTGGGCTCGGGCCGGTCGCCGTCCTCGAGCTCGTCGAACGAGGCGTCGTCGTCCACGCCTCCGTCCTCGGGATCGTCGTCGTGCGGGCCGGGGTCGCGCTTCTCGCCGCGATCGTCGTCGTCGTCGCCGCCGCCGCTCTGGAAGGAGTTGCGCATCTCGCGCATTCCCTTGCCGAGCGAGCGTGCCGCCTCCGGAAGCCGGCTCGGGCCGAGCACGATCAGGGCGATGATCGCGATCATCATCAGCTCGATCGGGGATGGGGATAGAAACGCCATCGACATCAGGCTACTCCACCACCTCTACGGTGCCTTCCATGAAACGGTGGAACGTGCAGAAGTACTTGAAGTCCCCGGGCTTGCCGAGCTTCACCGTCTTCTCGTCGCCCGTCTCGAGGCGCTTTGTGTCGAACTCCGCCCGCTTTGCGTTGAGATCTGTCTGGGCCGTGTGGGGGGCCTTGTCCTGATTGACGAAGGTCACCGTCCCGCCCACCTTGACCTTGATCGGATCGGGCTGGAACTTGAAGCTCGCGATGTTCACCGTGACGGCGTCCTTGGCCGCGCCGCCGGCACTCTTCTCGGGCGTGGTGCCCGTGGTCTTCTTGGCCGCACCGTCGCCGTCGTCGCCTCCGCACCCCGCCACCGTGAGGGCCACCAGCGCCAGACAGCCGGCCAGGGCAGGTAGGAACCGCCGACGGAGCCCGAGGGCGGAAGGGGGGAGCCGAAGGCCGGAATTTCTTGGCGCGATCTCCATCCCTTTGGTCTGCGCTCCAACCCGGCGTGCGGATCAGTGAACCGGCAAGAACCTCCCGTAGTCTAGGGCGCATGAGGATGAGCCGGGAACAGTGGAACGCCCTGGTCGACCACGCCCACGAGGAAGCCCCGAACGAGTGCTGCGGCTACGTCCGGGCGGCCGAGGGCCTCGTGCAGGAGGTGATCCGTGCCGAGAATCCACGCAAGTCGCCCTACGCCTTCGAGCTGGACTCGAAGAGCCTCCTGGCGACGAACGAGCTCGATGACGAGGGGTACGAGGTCGGCGTTTACCACTCGCACCCGCGCAGCGCCGCCGAGCCGTCGCAGACCGACATCAACCTGGCCCACTACCCCCACTGGACCTACTTGATCGTCTCCCTCGCGGGCGGGGAGCCGGTCGTGCGAGCCTGGCGCATCACCGACGGCCAGGTGGTCGAGGAGGAGCTCGTTCTCGACGGATGACGGGCTCCGGGGAACCGCTCGCCTGTCCCTCTTGCGCGCTGCGGTACTCGCTCGAGGAGCGCTTCTGCAGTGCCTGCAAGATGCCGTTGGTCTACGTGGGGGCGGACCCGGTGGAGGCTCCCCGTAGCGAGGCCCACGGGCGCGCGCGGAAGATCAACCCGTTGTACGCGGAGGGCGATCTCGTGCGTGTCGCGGGCGGGCGCAACCAGGCCGAGGCGGAGCTGATCCAGGGGATGCTGCTGGAGGAGGGGGTACCCAGCCTCCTGCGCCGCAGCGCCGGGTTCGACGTCCCCGACTTCCTCGCGGCGGGACCGCGGGACGTGCTGGTGCCACAAAGCGGCTCCCAGGCCGCCCACGACGTGCTGCTGGAGGCCGACATGGCGCCGCAGGAGGGGCCACCCGACGCCGGTCCCGGCGCAGCGCACGCCGCCCGGCTCCTGGCCGCGATTCTCGGCGGAGGGCTCCTGACGGCGCTCGTGACGTGGGGGCTGCTGGAGCTGGGCCGCTAACGGCGCTTATGGCTTGAACTGGGCAGCGCACCTGCTGTAGATTCGAGGTCCAAGGTAGGGGAAGGTGCGGAATGCGCCTCACAATCGACTGGAGGTCGTATGAAACGAGTACTGAGGCGCAAGCCGTCACCGGCGATGTTTGTTGCGCTGATCGCCCTGTTCGTCGCGCTGGGAGGCAGTGCCTACGCGCTCACCATCACCGGAAGAGACGTCAAGAACGGGTCGCTGACCGGTGCCGACGTACGCAAGGACAGCCTGGGCGGCAGGCAGATCAAGGAGTCGAGGGTAGGCAAGGTGCCGAAGGCCAAGGTGGCCGACAAATTGGGCAGCAGGACGGTCTCCCAGGTGACCACGCGCGCGTTCTTTGCCGCGCAGAAGGCGGCGAAGGGGTTCACGGGGAACGAGACGCTGATCGGCAAGCTCACGCTCCCCGCCGGCGCCTACATCGTCTCCGCCAAGGTGACTGCGTCAAACAGCGCCACGGGCACGCTGAAGGCAGTGTGCTTCCTGCGCGCCGGGACGAGTGAGGACCGGGCAACCGTTGCCCTGGCCCCAGGGGGGAACGCCGCCAACACCGGTTCGCTCTCGCTGCTGCAGGCGCACGTCCAGAACAGTCCCTTCGACGCCAGCGTGCTGTGCAAGGCCGAGGGCAGCGAAGGCCTGAACCTGTTCGGCCAGCCACCGTTCACCACGGCAACGAACACGAAGATCGCGGCAATTCGCGCGGACGACGCGCAGGTGCTGGACTTCTAGCTCCCGGGCACGCGTAGATGTGCGGCCCCGCCCGGGTGGGCGGGGCCGCCCGTCCGGGCTCACCGCTCTGGCGTGGACGGTGCGGCGCTCTGGCGTGGACGGTGCGGCGCTCTGGCGTGGACGGTGCGGCGCTGAAACCGCTCTGGATTGCAGGGCAATGGCGCTGAAGTAGCCTTCGCGCGGATGGACTTCGCACCCTCCGGCCGGGTCGGCGAGCTTCGCGAGCGGCTCCGTGGCTTCATCGAGGGGCACGTCATGCCCGTCGAGCACGAGGCGCTGACCGCGCTCGATCGGGAGGTCGGGCCGGGCGTGGCCTACCCCGCGATCCTCGTCGAGATGCGCGAGCGCGCGCGCGGGGAGGGCCTGTGGAACCTGTTCCTGGCCGATGACGAGCAAGGCGCCGGCCTCGCCGGCTGGGAGTACGGGATGCTCTGCGAGGAGATGGGGCGCAGCCCCGTCGCGCCGATGGTCTTCAACTGCGCGGCGCCCGACACGGGTAACGCGGAGATTTTGGCCGAGTACGGCACGCCGGAGCAGAAGGCGCGCTGGCTCGAGCCGCTGCTGCATGACCATGTGCGCTCCTGCTTCTCCATGACCGAGCCCGAGACGTCCGGCTCGGACCCCACCAAACTGGCCGCCCGTGCCGAGTTGGACGGGGGGGAGTGGGTCATCAACGGCCGTAAGTGGTTCACCTCGGGATACAACGGTGCCGCGGTGGCGATCGCGATGGTGGTCACCGACCCCGGCGCCGCGCCGCACAAGCGGGCGAGCATGATCCTGGTCCCGGTCGGCACGCCCGGCTTCACGGGGGTGCGGCCCGTCTCCGTGATGGGCCACGACGCCGGCCCCGGGCACTGGGAGGTCCGCTACGAGGAAGCGCGTGTGCCCGAGTCCTTCCTGCTCGGCGAGCGCGGAGACGGCTTCTCCATCGCCCAGGCGCGGCTCGGCCCGGGCAGGATCCATCACTGCATGCGGGCCATCGGCTCCGCGGAGCGCGCCTTCGAGCTGATGTGCGAGCACGCCCTTTCGCGCGAGGCGTTCGGAGGCCCGCTGGCGGAGAAGCAGTTCGTGCAGGATTTCATCGCCAAGTCGCGCATCGAGATCGACGCTGCGCGGCTGATGGTGCTGCACGCCGCCTGGAAGGTGGACACGGAGGGCAAGCGTGCCGCCCGTCAGGAGATCTCGATGATCAAGGTGCTGGCCGCGCAGATGCACCAGGACGTCTGCGACCGGGCGATGCAGGTGCACGGCGCGCTCGGCATGTCAGACGACCTGCCGCTGGCGCTGATGTGGCGGCAGGGCCGCTGGCTGCGGATAGCCGACGGGCCCGACGAGGTGCACAAGATGGTGATCGCGCAGCGCGAGCTGAGCCGGTTCAAGCCCGCCGCCGCACCAGTGGGTTCGGCCGCGGCGCCGGGCGATCCGTAGCGAGCCCTCCTCAGCCGCGTGGCGCGTAACGGTGGTGGAGCATGAGGTCGTTGCCGTCCGGGTCGGTGAAGAACGCCATGTTGCAGACCCCGGTGTCCAGCTCGCCGGAGAACTCGACGCCCTTGGCCTCGAGCTCCGCCTTTGCCGCCGCCACGTCCTCGACGTGCAGGGCGGGCTGGGCGTTCTTCTGCGGTGCGAACTCCATGCCGAGGTTCTCCGGCTCCCAGATGCCAAAGCACGTCTCGCCCGCCCAGAATTCGAACCGCGAGTGGTCGTCCGCCCGCAGACCGAGCGTCTCGACGTAGAAGGTGCGTGAGCGTTCGGCGTCCTGGGATGGGACGCCGACGAAGTCGAGCTTGGTGATCATGGGCCGAGACTAATCGCATTGTCAGCGGGGAGGCAAGTGCAAGTCCGAGCGGTTCGGATGGTCTGAGCCGCCAAGCGGATGAGGGCGTGTGTTGGATCGGACCCCCTTGGCACGGCGACCGAGGGAGCCCTACTGTTCGCGCATGAGGCAGCTCGTGCTCGGCTTGATGGTGGCCGCATTCCTTGCCGCCTGTGGCGGCTCTGATTCAGAGGAGGACGGCTCGCGCCGCCCGGCCCCATCCTCGGCCCGGGCGCAGGGCCCCGGAGCCGGGTACGTGCGCCGGGTCGATGCGCTCTGCAAGGACGCGAGGCCGGAGCTCGCCGAGATCCGGACCGCCGTGACCGGCGCCCGGGACGCCGCACGCGCCGGCCGGGCCGGCCTGCCGGAGACCTTCAAGGCCTTTGTGACGCTTCTGGGCAGGGCGAGCGTCATCACGGAGCGCTTCCAGGCGCGGCTGCGGGCGATCGAGGCGCCCAGGGGCCAAGCCGCCTTCCACGGCTCTCTCATCGACTCGGTCGAGGCCGGGAGATCGAATCTCCGTGAGCAGGAGGGGGCCGCTCGGGCAGAGGACGCGCGCCGGCTCCGCGAGCTGTCCGTGAAGGGCAGCGTCATCGAGGCTGAGCGCAGGGGGCTGGTGACGGGTCATGGAGGCTTTCGCTTCTGCGGACGGGGATAGGGGGCGAACGGTGGGAGGGTGATGCTCCGGTCTGCGCTCAGCCCCTTCCTTCTGCCGTCAGGCCGCGGTCAGTGCAGCCAGGTAGTCCGCCCAGCCGCGCTCGACCGCGGCCGCCGGCCGGCCGAACACGGACTCGATGGCCTGCGCCCCGCCGATCGTCGCGGGCGTGCGTGCCAGCTCCGCGCAGGCCTCCCGCCCCCTCTCGCGCTCGAGCATGCCGAACACGGTTCCCCCGAGCACCAACGCGTCACGGGCGCGGGGCGGAAACGCCGGCCGGCCGCCCTCGCGCAGACGCCTGGCGATCGCCGCGCGCATCAGCGGGACCTGGCCGGCGAGGTAGGCGGCCGCACCCTCGCAGAGCCAGGCCATCCGCACGTAGCGTCCGAACGTCGAGGGGCTGAACGGCGGGGGAAGCGAGGCGTTGTTGGCTCCGAGCACGAGATGCGCGTACTCGTGCCGGAACGAGCGCTGCAGCGCCTCGCGCGAGCCTGGCACGCTCGAGGCCCGTCGCTCGAGGGCGGGGGGCGCGAGCACGTGGACCTCCCCGCGGGAGAACCAGCCGGCGAAGTAGCGCCGCCCGGCCGGCGCGGAGACGGCACGGGCCAGCGGCAGCCAGGGGGCCGCGAGCGCCAGCATCAGCGGGCTGGGGTGGATGATCACCGAGATGCCTCCGGGCACGTGCTCGAAGAGGCCCGCAAGCGATGCCCGGAAGTCCTCCAGGTCATCGAGGACCCGCTGGGCGGACTCGGCTTGGCCGGAGTCGTGGCGGGCGGTAAACGACAGCGAGCTGGTCTCGACCCAGGCCACCGCCGCCTACGCGGTGCCCGCGGGGCTCATCGTCGCCGCCAGGTCGACGGCCTCCACGTCCCGCACGCTGCACACTTCATCGCCCGCCCGTCGGCAGGGGAGCACCGTTGGATCCTTGTCGGCAGGAGAGCACCATTGGGTCCTTGTGTTCGGTATGCGGACACAAGGACCCAATGGCCCGCCTGCCGTGAGCCCGCCCGGCGGGCACCGCGCCTAGGCCAGAACGGGCACGGCGGAGCCGGAGGCGATCGCCTCGATCTCTCCCGCAGCGCGGTCGAACTCGTCGTCGGAGAGCACCGGGGTGCCCTCGAACGGTAGATCGCGGTGAAGCTCGATCCACGACCGGCAACCCTGGTATTCGGAACGGACCTTCACCGTCACGGGCCGTGGGATCCGGTAGGTCCGTAGCACGATCACGTGCATGGGGTGCCGGCGCTTCCACTCGAGCCGCTTCTCGGCGTAATCGGTGGTCCAGATGTAATAGGGCGACAACGCGTCCACCGCCCGCGGGTCCGTGACCAGGTAGCTTGCCGCCACCTCGGCCCAGGCGCGGATGCGGACGCGATCCGGCTGAGGGATGCCCCCATCCTGGAGCAGCGCCCGCGCGGGGGGCTCGCCGTCGGGCCAGACGCCCTCTTCGAGGGCCCTGCCGAGCTCCGGCATGTGGGACTCGCGAACGAGGTCGTTGCGCTGGTGGTCGAATGTGGGGTACAGGAAGAACTGGTCGTGCTCGATCTCGAAGTGCTTGTGCTCCTCGCGGATCCCGCCCTTACGCAGGGTGAGCAGCTGCTCACCCTCTGCGAGGGCGCGCACGGTTACAGCCCATTCCTTGAAGGCGACTGGCATTGAAAGGGGACCTCCGTCACGTGCCCATGACGACTCGCTCAATACAGGGGCGGCACGAGCAATTCATTGTTACGAATTGGTGGCTCTATTTCAAGCCGGATTTTGCGGCGATCGGCTCAATGGCGCTGAGGAGCCCGATCGCCGAGGCTCTCGGCCCTGCCCCCCGCGGCTCGTGGCGTGCACCTCGTCAGGGCTTGCCATGTCCGCCACCTCCAGGGGTTTCGATCCGCAGCCGGTCACCGGGATGCAGCGTGCCCGAAGCCTTGGAGGGCAGCTGCTCACCGTTCAGCAGGTTCCTGCCAGGCGCGCCAGCCCGGCCGCCGAGTGCCCCCGGAGGAGCGTGCCGGCGGCGCTCGGTGATGAGCGAGTAGCGCATCTCCTCGAGAGCCTCCACCTCTCGGACCACGCCGTCCCCGCCTCGGTGCCGGCCCGCTCCGCCCGAGCCGCGCCGCACCGCGTACTCGACCGCCCGCAGCGGGAACTCGAGCTCAAGTGCCTCCACCGGGGTATTCAGGGTGTTGCTCATCGCCACGTGCACGGCGCTCGGCCCGGCGGCGTCCGGGCAGGCGCCCTGGCCGCCCCCGAGCGTCTCGTAGTAGGTGAAGCGGTCGCTCCCGAGCGTCAGGTTGTTCATCGTGCCCTGCCCCAGCGCGCGACCGAAGGCGGCGAGCACGAGATCCGCTACCCGCGAGGAGGTCTCGACGTTGCCCGCGGCAACCGCCGCCGGCGACCGGGCGTCGAGGAGGCACCCCTCGGGCACCAGGACTGACAGCGGCCGGTATGCGCCGGCACATGCCGGTACTTCGGGATCGGTGAGAACGCGCAGGGCGAAGTAGCAGGCGGAGAGCGTCACGGCCAGCGGGCAGTTGAGGTTGCCCCCGTGCTGCTTCGCCGAGCCCGTGAAATCCAGCTCGACAGCGTCCCCTGCGACGGTGGCGCGCACCCGCAGCTCGATGTCCCCCTCGGCGGCCTCGAGCAGGTCGACCGCCTCGCGCTCCCCGTCCTCGAGCGCGGCGATGCTGGCCCGCGTGCGTCGCTCCGCGTAGTCCATGGTCTCGCTCATCGCCGCCCTGAGCTCGGCTAGCCCCGAGCGGTGGGCCAGGGCCTCCAGCCGCTCGGCTCCCGTGCGGTTGGCCGCGAGCTGGGCCCGCAGATCGGCCTCCCGCTGGCGGGGATTCCGCATCTGGGTGGTGAGATTTTCCAGCATGTCCCGGTCGAGCTCCCCGCCCCGTGACAGGCGCGACGGGGGGATGACCACCCCCTCGTCCTCGATCGTCCTCGAGTCCGCCGGCATGCTGCCCGGTTCGCGGGCGCCCACGTCGGCGTGGTGGGCTCGGCTGGCCGCGAAGCCCACGAGCTCCGCGCCAGTGAAGACCGGGGAGATCACGGTGATGTCGGGCAGGTGGGTTCCCCCCGCAAAGGGGTCATTGAGGATCCATGCGTCGCCCGGCCGGTGCTCTTCACCGGCGACCGCCGCCACCGCGCTCGGCATCGCGCCGAGGTGCACCGGGATGTGCTCGGCCTGCATCACCATCCGGCCCTCGGCGTCGAAGAGCGCGGTCGAGGCGTCGCGCCGCTCCTTGATGTTGGCGGAGTGGGCAGATCGGACGAGCACGGCCCCCATCTCGTCGCAGGCGGCGCGCAGGGCGCCAATCATCACCTGGAGCGCGACGGGGTCGAGTGTCATCGCTCCATCACCACCGCCTCAGCATCCGCTCGGATCGACCATGTCGGCGGCACCACGAGCGTCGAGCCGGGCAGCGCCAGGATTGCCGGGCCCTGCAACTGGGCCGTGCCGGGGCCGAACACGGGCGTCTCGTGCCAGCGCTCTCCGAAGCGGGCCTGGCGGGTGCCGAGCCGTTTGGCCGCATCGGCCTGCGGGGCAGGTGCCTCCGAGCCGGCGAGCGCCGCGGCCACCCGCACCGTGACCAGCTCGAGCTCCGCGTCCGCATCCTCATACCCGTACCGCTCGGCGTGGGCGCGGTCGAACGCGGCTCGCAGGTCATCCGGCTCGGGCGCGAGCTCGCCGCCGATCGGGAGCTCGAAGGCCTGGCCGGAGTAGCGCAGCTCGTAGGTGGCGCGGAGCTCCGCCTCCGGGGCGCCGAGCTCCTGGCGGCCACGGGTGCCGAGCCGCGTCACGACGTCGGCCACCGCTTCGCGCGTGAGCTCCTCCCCGGAGAGAAGCACGCTCTCCACAAGGTCACGGCGGCGCTCCGAGACTGCGAGCCCGAGCGCGGAGAGCACGCCGGCCGTGACGGGTACCACCACACGTGCCATTCCCAGCTCCTCTGCGATTGCGGCGGCGTGCAGCGGCCCGGCGCCGCCGAACGCGACGACCGCGAGCCCGCGGGGGTCGATGCCGCGCTCCACGGTCACCGCCCGGACGGCCTGGGCCATCTCGACCTCCGCCACCCGCAGGATCCCCGCCGCGGTGTCCTCGACCGACAGTCCCAGTTCCGGCGCGAGCCGCCCCACCGCATCCTCTGCCGCCCGCAGGTCAAGCGCCACCCGGCCCGCCAGCGGGGAGCCGGCG
>JACCUO010000174.1 GCA_013811765.1 Thermoleophilaceae bacterium
CCCCCACCATCTGCTCGCGTCCCGCCTCGGGGGCCAGCGCCACCGGCTCGGCCAATAGCGCCCGCCTATCGCTCAAGGCGGCGAGCAGGGCGAATCGGGGGGTCAGGACACAGACGATCACAGGCGAACACATGTTCGCATATGGTGGGGCGGCTGCTTAGACGTGCTCGCGCAGCCCGGCGGCGTTGCGTGACTCCAGCGGTAGCGGCGCCTGCTCCAGCGCCAGCCTGAAGTCGTGCCCATCGGTGGCGAAGTCGATCGCCTGGGCCTCGGTGACCAGACCTGATGCCACCAACTCCAGCAGGGACTGATCGAAGGTACGCATGCCGTAGTAGCCGCCCTCCTTGATCGTGTTGTGGAGTTCGCTCGTGGATCCCGCGACGGCGATGAGGTCACGAGCCCGGGAGGAGTTCACGAGGATCTCCGCGTTCAGGGTCATCGCATCCAGCGCGGTAGGGATGAGCCGCTGGGAGACCACACCGACGAGGGTGGACGCCAGCATCTGGCGTGCCTGCGGGGCGCGCCGCGCGCCGAAGAAGTCCACGAATCGCTGAACGGTCTCGACGGCGTCGATCGTGTGCATCGTGCAGATCACGAGGTGTCCCGTCTCGGCCGCGCGAAGAGCGGTCATCGCGGTCTCCTCATCGCGAACCTCGCCAATCATGATCACGTCGGGGTCCTGACGCATCGCCGCGCGCAGCGCCACGTGGTAGCTGGGCGCATCGAGCCCGATCTCTCGCTGGCAGACCATCGCCATGCGGTCGGGGTGCAGGAACTCGATCGGGTCCTCGATCGTGAGCACGTGGCAGGCGCGCGAGCGGTTGATGCGATCCAGCAGCGCAGCGCAGGTGGTGGTCTTCCCGGAGCCAGTGGGTCCGGTGACGACCACCAGGCCGCGCATTGCATCGGCCCAGCTCATCACCGTGGGGGGCAGCCCGAGCTCTTCCGCCTCCGGTGCCGCGGACACGACCCGGAACACGAGCGAGGCCGAGCCGCGCTGGGAGAAAGCGGAGACGCGGAAGCGCCCGCTGCCGTTGAAGAAGGAGAAGTCCGATGAGCCGTTCTGCTCGTACTCGCGCAGCTTGACCTCGGAGGGCATCACTTGCTCCTTCACGGCAAGCGTGTCCTCAGGAGTGAGCGCCTCGCGACGTGGAAGGGCCATCAGCCGCCCTGCCACGCGCACGCGAGGGACCGAGGGGACCTTCAGGTGCAGGTCGGAGGCACCGATCCGAATGGTGTCGGCAAGGGCTGAGTCCAGATCGAAGGCCATCGGGACAGTGATCGTCCATCGGGGGCCCGGACTTGAGCGCTTCCGAGCGGTCTTGCCAGGTTCAAGGACAGCGGGCGGAAGACCGATAACACCGCATACCCCCGCCTCCTCTCACCCCTGCATGAAGCGCACAGTCAAGATCTTCCTACTACTGGCCCTGATGGCCGCCTCCCTGGCGACCGCCCTCACCCTGCCCGCATCCGCCGAGCGCCGAAGCGTGACCGTGCGCATGGCCGACGGCACCACACAGGCCTTCGTGGTCGAGGTGGCACCCGGCACCCCGCTCTCGGGCATGGCCGGTCTCGTGCCGGGCGAGCCGACGGGCTACTCGGTGATCGAGGAGCAGGCTCCCGCCCCCACGCCACCGGCCGACACCTTCACCCCAGCTCCCGGGCCGGCCGCCCCGACCCCCGATGAGGTGCCCGCGGGCCCCGCACCCGCCCCGGGCGGGGCGGCACCCGCGCCTCCCCCCGAGTCGATGGAGTTCTCCCAGGACAAGCCCAAGCGCGACCGCGCAGAGCGCGAGCCGTCGAAGGACCAGCAGCGCCTGCGCCTCGGCCTGCCGTCCAAGGAGCGCGACAGCGCTAAGGAGCGCGAGACCGGCCCGACCGGTGGCGCGCAGCCCGGGCGTCCCGCACCCCTGCGCAACGTCGACGGCTCGCCCGCGCCCTCTAACCCGGGCCTCATCGATGCGCTTCCCGGACCCTCCACAGCCGCCGGTGTGCCTAATTTTGTGATTCGGAAGTTTCGGGTGCCGGTGTTTTTGTTGCCGATCTATCAGGCGGCTGGGATTCAGTATGGGGTGCGGTGGGAGATCCTGGCGGCGACGGGGAAGCGGCCCTCTGTCAGCCCGGTCAGCGATCCGACCAAATCTGCGGGGACGCCGGCGATCAGGCGGGCGCGGAGCATCACCGAGTCGACGTACCAGTCGGCGTGGTTGTAGGCAAAGATCGATCGGCGGACGTCTTGCTCATAGCCCGCGGCCTTCAAATAGCGGGCGGCGGCGAAGATCGCGTCGACTGGGTTGTAGGGGTCCTTGCGC